>CAZDZG010000030.1:0-12378 GCA_964509845.1 Hadarchaeota archaeon (SeqCode)
TCCCTCAGGATCTTCCTTTCCCTAACCACCACTATTCCTTCCCTGAGACCAAGCGCCGAGAGGAGCTCCCTCACCGTGGAGCCCTCCGGGAGCTCCACCTCCCTCTCCTCCAGCTCCTCCAGCACCCTCACCCTCACCCTCATCCTACCCTCCTCCCACGGGAGGAAAGAGATAAACCACGTCCCCCTCCCGGAGGGGGGTGTCCAGGCCCTTCAGCCACCTGGCCTCCCTGCCGTTCACCAGCACCCTAACGGTCTTCCTGAGCTTCACCTCCTTAGAGTCCTCCAGCAGGGCCTCCCCGAGCTCCCGGTTCCGGGCGTGAAGGGTGAGGAGGAGGGAGCGAACGTCCCTCGCCTCCACCTCCATCTCCCCCGTTCCCGCCAGCTCCCTGAACTTGGCGAAAAATCTGACCCTGACCATCAAAGAAAGGGGGAAAGGGGGATAAAAAAAGCTGGCCTTTAAGAAAGGGAAGGAGAAGTATGGAGGTCGGAAAATGGTGAAGGGTCCCAAGAGGCACCTGAGGAGGTATGCGCTACCGCGCGCCGTGAAGCTGCCGAGGAAGTCCCAGCCATGGGCGGTCAAGCCCTCCCCTGGCCCCCATCCCGCCGACTTCTGCGTCCCCCTGGCCGTCCTCCTCAGGGACCTGCTCGGCCTGACCACCACCCTCAAGGAGACGAAGAAGGTGCTGGCGGAGAGGAAGGTGCTGGTGGATGGGAGGGTGAGGACCGACTACCGCTTCCCGGTGGGCTTGATGGACCTGGTCTCCCTGCCCTCCCTGGGGGCCTCCTATCTGATCTCCGTGGACAGGAACGGGAGGCTCGTCCCCGTCCCCGCCGGGGATACCTCCTCCAAGCTCTGCAGGGTGGAGGGGAAGCGGATGGTGAAGGGGGGCAAGATCCAGCTCTCCCTCCACGACGGGAAAACGCTGGTGGGGGATTACCGGGAGTTCAGGGTGGGGGATGCCGTCAGGATCTCCCTCCCCGATTACAGGCTGCTGGAGAGGATCCCCCTGCAGCCGGGAAGCTGGGCGCTGGTGAGGGGAGGGAAGAACGTGGGAAGGGTGGGTAGGATAGTGTCCGTGGAGGGGAAGGTGGTGGAGCTGGAGGACGGGGAGGGGAGGTTCCAGGCCCCCCTCGAGTACGTGCTCCCGACGGGTGCCCAGCCGGTGGGGGTGATGGCCTGAACCCCATGCGGGAGATCAGGATAGAGAAGGTCACCCTCAACATAGGGGTGGGGGAAGGGGGGGAGAAGCTGGCGAAGGCCCAAACCCTGCTGGAGAGGCTCACGGGCCAGAAGCCTTCCCCCACGCTGGCCAAGCGAACCATCAGGGAGTTCGGGATGAAAAAAGGAGAGCCCGTGGGGGTGAAGGTCACCCTGAGAAAGAAAAAGGCCCTGGAGATGCTGGAGAGGCTACTCCAGGGGGTGGACAAGCGCCTTCCCTCCAGCTGCTTTGACGACAGGGGCAACTTCTCCTTCGGAATAAAGGAGTACATCGACATCCCGGGGGTGAGGTACGATCCGGAGATAGGCATGTTCGGGATGGATGTCTGCGTCACGCTGGAGAGACCGGGGTACAGGGTGAAGAGGAGGAGGAGACAGCGCAGGCAAATACCCCCCTCCCACGCCATCACCAGGGAGGAAGCCATAAGATTCGTGACCGAAAAGCTTGGGGTGACGGTGATCGATTGAAGAGGCTCTTCGGAAAGGGGGCGCACAAGTGCAGGAGGTGCGGCAGATCGGGTCCCGTGCTGACCAGGTACGGGCTATACCTGTGCAGGAGGTGCTTCAGGGAGGTGGCCCCCAAACTCGGGTTCAAGAAGTACCACTAAGGTGAAGAGGGATGCTCCTCGATCCCCTGGCCAATGCCCTTTCCAAGATCACCAACTACGAGAGGGCGGGGAAGAGGGAGGTCTTCATCTTTCCCTCCTCTAAGCTCATAGAGAGGGTGCTGGAGGTCATGCGGGAGGAGGGGTACATAGAGGGGTTCGAGAGGGAGGGAGGAGGGCTCAAGGTAAGGCTCTGGGGCAGGATCAACAAGTGCGGGGCCATCAAGCCCAGGCACCCCTTCAAGAAGGGGGAGTATGAGAAGTGGGAGAAAAGGTTTCTCCCCGCCAGCGGGCTGGGAACCATCGTCATCACCTCCCCTCACGGGGTGATGTCCCTGGACAGGGCCAAGGAGAAGGGGATAGGGGGAAGGCTGCTGGCCTACGTTTACTAGGTGAGGGCATGGCGGTGGAGGAGATAGGGATACCGGAGGGAGTGGAGGTGAAGCTGGAGGGGAGCAGGGTGGAGGTGAGCGGGCCCAAGGGCAGGGTGGTGAGGAACTTCAACCTGCGGGGGGTGGAGGTGAGGGTGGAGGGGGGAAAGGTCAGGATCTCCTCCCGCTCGGACAAGCGGAAGGTCAAGGCCATGGTGGGAACGGTGAAGGCCCACCTCAGGAACGCCTTCAAAGGGGTGACCCAGGGCTTCGTCTACAAGCTCAAGATCGTTTACTCCCACTTCCCCATCACGGTCAAGGTGGAGGGGGACAAGGTGTTCATTCACAACCTGCTCGGGGAGAAGGTGCCCCGGGTGGCCAAGATAGTGGGAGGGGCCCAGGTGGAGGTGGTGGGGGACGAGATATGGGTGAAGGGGGTGGACAAGGAGGAGGTGGGACAGACGGCCCTTAACATAGAGCAGGCCACCAGGATCAAGGAAAAGGACCCCAGGGTCTTCCAGGACGGGTGCTACCTCTTCGAGAGGGGATGAGATGAAGAAGCGAAAGCTTCCCAAGTTCCGGAGGCAGGAGTGGTGGTACAAGAGGGTGGGGGAGAAGTGGAGGAGGCCCAAGGGGAAGGACAGCAAGATGAGGCTGGGAATAAAGGGAAAGCCGGCCAGGGTCAAGGTGGGCTACCGGAACCCGAAGGAGATCAGGGGGCTTCACCCGAGCGGCCTGAGGGAGGTGCTGGTCAGCCGCCCGGAGGAGCTGGAGGGCCTGGATCCCTCCTCCCAGGCCGTGAGGATCTCCGCCACCGTGGGGGGAAGGAAGAGGGCCCGGATCCTGGCCAGGGCCAGGGAGCTGGGCCTTAGGGTGCTGAACCCGGGGAGGGAGGCCGGTTGAAGCTCACCACCCAGCGCAGGCTGGCGGCGGACCTGCTCGGGGTGGGGGAGAACAGGATCTGGATGGACCCCACCCAGCTGGAGAGGATCTCCTCCGCCATCACTAGGAGGGATGTGGAGCGCTTGATAAAGGAAGGGGTCATCAGGGCCAAGCCCGTCAAGGGGGTGAGCAGGGGGAGGAAGAGGGAGAGGGAGGGGAAGAAGAGGGGGCCGGGAAGCAAGAAGGGGTCCTGGGGGGCCAGGCTACCGGAGAAGGAGAGGTGGATGAGGAGGGTGAGGGCGCTCAGGAAGATGCTGAGGGAGCTGAGGGACAGCGGGAGGATTTCCAGATCGGAGTACCGGAGGCTCTACCGAAGGGTGAGCGGGGGCTACTTCAGGAGCAAGGCCCACCTGGAGGCCTACCTCAAGGAGAGGGAGGGTAAGGGTTGAAGAACTTCAGGAGGAGGAGGGAGGGCAGGACGGATTACAGGCAGAGGTTCAGGCTCCTCAAGTCGGGGAAGCCGCGTTTGGTGGCCAGGATCTCCCTCAACCACGTGAGGGCGCAGGTGATGGAGTTCGATCCCAGGGGGGACAGGGTGAGGGCCTCGGCCTTTTCGGGGGAGCTGAGGAAGCTGGGGTGGAAGGGTGGGACCTCCAACACCCCCGCCGCCTACCTGGTGGGCCTCCTGTGCGGCCTGAGGGCCAGGAAGGAGGGAATAAAGGAATGCGTGCTGGACATAGGCCTGCACAGGCCCGTCCCCTCCTCCAAGGTCTTCGCCGTGTTGAAGGGGGCCCTGGATGCCGGTCTGGAGATCCCCCACTCCGAGGAGGTGCTACCCAGCCAGGAGAGGATAAGGGGGGAACACATCGCCGATTACGCCCTCAGGCTGAAGGAGGAGGGGGGATACGAGCGGAGGTTCTCCGAGTACCTGCGGAGGGGGCTTCCCCCCGAGCAACTCCCCCAGCACTTCGAGGAGATAAAAAGGGAGCTGATGGAAAGGTGGGGAGGGTGAAGGGATGAATCCGCTGGAGAGCTGGGAGCCCAGGACCGAGCTGGGGAGGGAGGTGAAGGAGGGGAAGGTGAAGAGCCTTTCGGAGATCCTCCGCAGGTGCGTGCCCATCAAGGAGCCGGAGATAGTGGACTTCCTCGTTCCTGGGCTGGAGGAGAGGATCCTCTCCATAGACCTGGTCCAGCGCATGCACAAGTCGGGGAGGAGGAACAAGTACCGGGTGCTGGTGGCGGTGGGCAACCGGGACGGGCTGGTGGGGGTGGGGCACAACAGCGCCAGGGAGATAAGGGAGGCCATAAGGAAGGCCACGCTGACGGCCAAGCTGAGCATGGTGGAGGTGGCCAGGGGATGCGGGAGCTGGGAGTGCAGGTGCGAGAGACCCCACTCCGTTCCCGTGCAGGGGAGGGGGAAGTACGGGAGCGTGGAGATCGTCCTCAAGCCCGCCCCCCGCGGTCTGGGTTTGGTGGCCTCCGAGGTCCCCAAGACGGTGCTGGAGCTGGCGGGGGTGAGGGATGCCTGGACCTTCTCCAGGGGGGAGACCAGGACCACCCTCAACCTGGCCATGGCCACCCTGGAGGCCCTCAAGAACCTTACCAGGGTGGCCCTGGTGGGGAGGAAGAAGGGGGTGCTGCTGGGCCCGGCGGGAACGGGAGGGGAGGCGGTTGGCTGAGCTGCTGGCGGTCGTGAGGCTGAGGGGGAGCATCAAGGCGAGGAAGGAGGTGGTGGACACCCTGAGGATGATGGGGCTTACCAGGGTGAACCACTGCGTCCTGCTCAGAAAGGGGCCCTCCGAGGAAGGGATGCTGAGGAAGGTCAAGGACATGGTGACCTGGGGGGAGGTGAACAGGGAGACCCTGATCCAGCTCCTGAGGAAGAGGGGGAGGCTTAGGGGGGAGCTCCCCCTCACGGAGGAGAGGGTGAGGGAGATGGGCTTCTCCTCCCTCGAGGAGCTGGCGGATGCCCTGCTGGAGGGAAAGGTGAGGGTCAAGGACCTTCCCGGGATGAAGAAGGTTTTCAGGCTCCATCCCCCTCGCGGGGGATATAGGGCCATCAAGAAGCACCTCTCCCAGGGAGGAGACCTGGGCTACCGGGGGGAAGGAATAAACGAGCTGATCCTCAGGATGCTCTGAGGTGGGAGGATGGTGGTGAGGAGGAGGAAGAAGTCCAGGAAGTACGACGGCAGGACCCACGGAAGGGGATGCGCCAAGAGGGGAAGGGGGAGCGGGGAGAAGGGGGGGAAGGGCTGGAGCGGGGGGCACAAGCACAAGTGGAGCTACATCCTCCGGTACTTTCCCGATCACTTCGGCAAGCATGGCTTTGTGGCGAGGGAGAGGCCCGAGCCCAGGACCATCAACGTGGGGGAGATAGACGAGAGGATAGAGGAGCTGCTGGAGAAGGGGCTTGCCGAGCGGAAGGGAGAAAGGATAGCCGTGGACGTGAGCAGGCTGGGGGTGGAGAAGGTCCTGGGAGGGGGGAAGGTGGAGCACGCCCTGGAGCTGAGGGCCCCGGTGGTGACCGAGACGGCCAGGCTGAAGGTGGAGGCGGCGGGGGGTTTGGTGGTGGGGGAGGCGGATGGAGGCGGAGAGGCCTAAATCCAGGCTTTACGCCCTCACCCCCATCCTCAGGCTTCTCCCGGAGGTGGAAGTCCCCAAGAGGCACGTTTCCTTCAGGGAGAAGTTTTTCTGGAGCGCCCTGGCCCTTCTCCTCTTCCTGGTGATGAGCCAGGTCCCGCTCTATGGGGTGGAAAGGCAGACCCAGAGCTTCTTCGGGGCCCTCAGGTATGTGCTGGCCAGTCATGCGGGGAGCATGGTGGAGCTGGGAATAGGGCCGATCGTCACCGCCGGCATCATCATGCAGCTGCTGGTGGGGGCCAGGCTCATAGCCCTGGACCTCAGGGACAGGGAGGACAGGGCCCTTTTCACGGGGGCGCAGAAGTTCTTCGCCATCCTCATGGCCCTCTTCCAGGCGGGGGCCCTGGTGATGGGGGGATGGTACACCAGGGGGGGAGGTCCCCTCCCCATGGAGATGAGGATGGTGGTGCTGGGACAGCTGGTGCTGGGGGCCGTGGTGGTGCTGTACCTGGATGAGCTGGTCTCCAAGTACGGCTTCGGAAGCGGGATAGGGCTCTTCATCCTCGGCGGGGTGGCCACGGAGGTGGTGTGGCAGGCCTTCTCCCCCTTCAGGTTCGGGGGTGAGATCGTGGGGGCCATACCCTTCTTCCTGAGCTCCCTGATCTCCGGGGAACCCCTCTCCGACGCCTTCCTCAGGGGAGGGGCCAACATGCTGGGTGTGGTGGCCACCGTGGCGGTCTTCCTGGTGGCCGTCTACCTGGAGAGCATGAGGGTGGAGGTTCCCATCGCCTACGGCAGGTTCGGCGGGATAAGGGGAAGGTATCCCCTGAAGCTCATGTACACCTCCGTGATACCCGTGATCCTGGCCATGGCGGTCTTCGCCAACCTCAGGCTCCTGGCCTACTTCGTTTCCCCGCTGCGCTTCATGGAGCCTTACCTGGATGCCCCCAGGGGGCTCTCCCAGCTGATGCAGGATCCACTGAGGGCCCTGATTTACTTCCTGCTCCTCGTTTCCCTCTGCGTGGGCTTCAGCGTCCTGTGGGTCTCGCTGGCGGGGATGGGGCCCAGGGAGGTGGCGGAGAGCCTGGACGAGGCGGGCTTCCTCATCCCCGGCTTCAGGAGGGATGTGAGGGTGATGGAGCAGATCTTTTCGAGGTACATCGGGGGTCTGGCGGTGCTCAGCGGCCTGCTCATAGGGGTCCTCTCGGCCACGGCGGACTTTTTGGGGGCCCTAGGCTCCGGAACGGGGATCCTGCTGGCGGTGGGAATTACTTATAGCCTCTACGAGGAGATAGCCAGGGAACGGGTGAGCGAGATGTTCCCGGCCCTCAGGAGGTTCTTGGGTGAGTGAGGTGCAGGGTGCCCAGGCGGCCGCTCCTCCCCCCAGGAGGGGGAAGTGGCCGGAGGTGGCGGCTTTCGCGATCCTCGTCCTGCTTCTGGGCTCCATCCTCTGGGCCATCCTCGCCCACCGCGCCAGCACCCCAGCCAAGGAGATGCTGGAAAGGGTGGATCAGGCCCTGATCTCCCTGAGGCACGGGAGCGAGAGCGGGGCCAGGGCCCAGCTGGAGAGGGCCAGGGAAGGCTACCTCTCCCTGAGGGGGCCGCTGGAGAACCTGGATCCGGAGCTGGACAACAGGATCCTGGCCTCCTTCGACAACCTCCTCCCCTCCCCCTCCGAGAGGGGCATCCTCTCCCTGCGCTCCCTGCTGGAGGAGGGAACTTCAAGGATGGGGCTGGAGGTCCC
This sequence comes from Hadarchaeota archaeon (SeqCode), assembly GCA_964509845.1. Classification (GTDB taxonomy): domain Archaea; phylum Hadarchaeota; class Hadarchaeia; order Hadarchaeales; family WYZ-LMO6; genus WYZ-LMO6. Next base: position 7,404 of record CAZDZG010000030.1, read on the forward strand.
CCTGGCCTACTCCCGGGCCACCCTCCTCGTCCTCCTCCTTTCCCTCCTCTTTTCCCTCCTGGTCACCCTCCTCAACCGAAGGATGGTGGACTGGGAGAAGGTCAGGAGGATGAGGCAGGAGGTGTCGGCCTGGCAGGCCGAGCTGAGGGAGGCACAGCGCAGGAAGGATTTCAAGAAGGTGCACAAGATGATGGCGGAGCAGGGGCGCATCCTGGCCCTGCAGGGGGAGATGATGAGGGAGAGCCTGCGCCCCACCCTCGTTTATCTCTTCCCCTGGCTCCTCCTCTGGGCCCTCCTGAGCAGGCTTTACTCGGGATGGGTGATGGCCTGGCTCCCCTTCTCCCTCCCCCTCCCCTTCTTCGGGGAATGGTCCTCCTGCGGGTTCGTGGGGTGGCTCTTTATAACCTACTTCGTGTTTTCTCATCTCTGGAGAAGGATCCTGATAGGTGATTGAGGTGCCCCAGCGGAGGCTAAGGACGGGCAGCGTGAGGAGGGTGGCCCGCAGGCTCCCGGGAGGGGAGTCCGTCGTTCGCTACGAGAGGAGGAAGGGGGGAACGCCCAGGTGCGGAAGGTGCGGACGCCCCCTCCCCGGCCTTCCCCCGGACTGGAGGAGGCTTCCGGCCTCCTCCAGGAAGGCCAACAGGCCCTTCTCCAACCTCTGCTGCAGGTGCTCCAGGGAGGCCCTGAAGGAGCGCCTCTGGTAGGGAGCTTGCTCGTCGCCATAAGCGGTGACCACGGTGCCGGAAAGAGCACGGTCGCCAGGGAGCTGGCCAGGCGTCTTGGCCTGAGGCATGTTTCGGCGGGGGAGATCTTCAGGCGCATGGCGGAGGAAAGGGGGATGAGCCTCAAGGAATTCTCGGAGTATGCGGAGAGGCATCCGGAGGTGGACAGGGAGATAGACCGGAGGCTGGCGGAGGTGGAGGGGGAGGCGGTGGTGGACGGGAGGCTGGCGGGGTGGATGGTGAGGAAGGCGGACCTGAGGGTGCTCCTCACCGCCCCGCTGGAGGTCAGGGTGAGGAGGATAGCCGAGAGGGAGGGGAGGGAGCTGGAGGAGGTGAGGGAGGAGACACTGGCGAGGGAGAGGAGCGAGAGGAAACGGTTTAAAAAGCTCTATGGGATAGACATAGATGACCTCTCCCCCTTCGATCTCGTGATAAACACCTCCAGGCTGGGGGTGGAGGAAGAGGTGGAGCTCCTGGAGGGGCTGATCAGGAGGAGGAAGGATGGAAGTGGGAAGGGTGTGCGTTAAGGTGGCGGGGAAGGAAGCGGGGAGGAGGTGCGTGGTGGTGGAGGTGCTGGACGACACCTATGTGGTGGTGGTGGGGAAGGGTGTGAAGAGGAGGAGGTGCAACGTGAAGCACCTGGAGCCCACCCCCCTCAAGCTGGATCTCCCGCCGGGTGCCGACGACGGGCAGGTGATAAGGCTTCTGGAGGAGGCCCTCTCCGGCCAGGCCCAGGGGACCGGGTCTTGAAGGAGCCCCCCTTCCTCGTCCAGAGGGAAACGCTGGTAAGGGCGGAGGATGTGACGGACGAGAGGTGGGGCTGTCCTCCCGACAGGCGCCCCATCAGGGAGCACCTGAGGCTCGGCTTCCTCAACCTGGACAAGCCCGTGGGCCCCACCTCCCACGAGGTGGTCTCCTGGGTGAAGGTGATCATGGAGAGGAAGAAAGCCGGTCACTCCGGCACCCTGGATCCGGCGGTGAGCGGTGTCCTTCCGGTGGCCCTGGAGGATGCCACCAAGGTGCTTCAGGCCCTCCTCCCGGCGGGAAAGGAATACGTATGCCTGCTGCACCTGCACGGGGAGGTTCCCGACGGCAGGCTGGAGGAGGTGATAGGGGAGTTCGAGGGGGAGATATACCAGAGGCCACCCATGAGGGCGGCGGTCAGGAGGAAGCTGAGGAAGAGGAGGATCTACTACGTGAGGATCCTGGAGAGGGAGGGGAGGAACGTCCTGCTCAGGGTGGGTTGCGAGGCGGGCACCTACCTGAGGAAGTTCTGCTTCGACCTGGGGCTGGCGCTGGGGTGCGGGGCCCACATGAGGGAACTGAGGAGGGTGAGGACGGGTCCCTTCACCGAGGACGATACCCTGGTGAAGCTCCAGGACGTGGCCGATGCCTATGCCTTCTGGAAGGAGGAGGGGGAGGAGAAGTGGCTGAGGAGGACGGTGCTGCCGGTGGAGGCAGCGGTTTCCCACCTGCCCAAGCTGGTGATAAGGGATGGGGCGGTGGACGCCCTGTGCCATGGGGCGGCCCTGGCGGCCCCGGGGGTGCTGAGGGTGGACACCGGGATCTCGCCGGGGGACCTGGTGGCGGTGATGACCCTAAAGGGCGAGCTGGTGTGCCTGGCCAGGGCCATCCAGACCTCCAGGCAGATCTACGAGGCGGATCACGGGCTGGTGGCCAAGCCGGTCAGGGTGATCATGTCGCCCGGGACCTACCCCAGGAAGTGGAAGTGAGGGATCGGCTCCCGGCCTGGGAGCTGGAGGCGGCTCCTGGACCTGGGGGGATAGACTTTTACTTCATCCCGCGGAGAGAGGTGGACCGCCGGGGTAGCCTAGCCAGGTAAGGCGCACGCCTGGAGAGCGTGTGACCCTTTGGGTCGCGAGGGTTCAAATCCCTCCCCCGGCGCCAGCCCGGTGGGGCTAGGTCTTATAAGTTTCGGCTTTAAAGTTTTCCGAAATGGCCGAGTTCAGGCACATCGTCAGGGTGGTGTACAAGGACCTGCCGGGCAACAAGCCCGTGCAGTGGGCCCTGGCCGAGCTGAAGGGAGTGGGCCCCTCCTTCGCCAGGGCGGCGGCCCTGGCCGTGGGGGTGAACCCCTCGGAGAAGCTGGGGGCCCTGGACGAGGAGACCGTGAAGAAGCTGGAGGACGTGCTCAAGAATCCCCTCAAATATGGCTTCCCCCCCTGGATGCTCAACCGAAGGAAGGATTATGAGACGGGGAAGGACCTGCACCTGCTGGGACCGGAGCTGGACATGGCGGTGCAGGGGGACATCGGGCTGGAAAAGAAGATCAGGAGCAGGAGGGGCATAAGGCACGAGCTGGGTCTTCCGGTGAGGGGACAGAGGACCAGGACCACGGGAAGGAAGGGCATGACGGTCGGGGTGAAGAGGAAGGAAACGAGGATCAAGGAGGAGGCGAAGGAGAAGAAGAAGGAAAAGGGGTGAGGGGTTGAAGAGGCAGAGGAAGAAATACAGCAAGCCGCGCCATCGGTGGGACAAGGCCAGGATGGATGCGGAGGATGCCCTGATGAGGAAGTACGGCCTGAAGAGGAAGAGGGAGATATGGAGGATGGCGGCCATCCTCAGGGGATGGAGGAGACAGGCGAGGAGGCTCCTGGCCCTGACCGGAAAGCAGGCGGAGCTGGAGACCGGGCAGCTGCTGGACAGGCTGAGGAAGTTCGGTCTGGTGGGGGAGAACGCCACCCTTGACGACGTGCTCAGCCTCACGCTCGAGGACGTGCTGGAAAGGAGGCTCCAAACGATCCTCTACCGGAAGGGACTGGCCAGGACGCCCCGTCAGGCCAGGCAGCTCATCGTGCACGGGCACGTCACCATAGGGGGGAGGAAGGTTAGGGTGCCGAGCTATCTGGTCTCGCTGGAGGAGGAGGAGAAGGTGGGGTGCTCCCTTCCGGTATCCGTCCCGGTCCAGCCGGAGGCGGGGGGTGAGGGATGAGCGAGTCGAAGGGAGGGAAGTGGGGAGTGGCCCACATCTACTCTTCCTTCAACGATACCATCATCCACATCACCGACCTCACGGGAGCGGAGACCATCTCCAGGAAATCGGGGGGTATGGTGGTCAGGAGCGACAGGGAGGAGGCCTCTCCCTACGCAGCCATGCAGGCGGCGACCAAGGCGGCGGAGGAGGCCATGGAGAAGGGTATAGTGGGGGTGCACATCAAGGTGAGGGCCCCCGGGGGGAGCGGGCCCCGAACGCCCGGGCCCGGGGCGCAGGCGGCCATCAGGGCCCTGGCCAGGGCCGGGCTCAAGATCGGGAACATAGAGGATGTGACCCCCATCCCTCACGACGGAACCAAGAGGAAGGGGGGAAGGAGGGGGAGGAGGGTCTGAGTGGAGCTGAGGATAAACCTCCTCACCGAAGAGGACATGGAGCTGAGGCTGGAGGGGATAGATCCGGCCCTGGCCAACTCCCTGAGAAGGGCCATCCTGAGGGAGGTCCCGGTCATGGCGGTGGACGAGCTCGAGGTGAAGTACAACGACTCCACCCTCCACGACGAGATCATAGCCCACCGCCTGGCCATGCTCCCCCTCCGTACCCCTCTGAAGGGCTACAGCCTGAGGGAGGAGTGCAGGTGCGGGGGGAAGGGGTGCACCGAGTGCACCGTCACCCTTTCCCTCCAGAAGGAGGGTCCCTGCCTGGTGACCAGCGGGGACTTGAGGTCCTCCGACGAGGAGGTGGTTCCCGTGAGCGCCACCGTACCGATCGTGAAGCTGGAGAAGGGACAGAGGCTGGAGCTGACGGCCTTCGCCAGGCTGGGGAGGGGCAAGGAGCATGCGAAGTGGCAGGCTGGCATAGCCTCCTACAAGTACCAGCCCATCGTGAGGGTGGACACCGGCAAGTGCGACGGATGCGGGGGGTGCGTGGAGGTCTGCCCTCCCAGGATCCTCACTCCCTCGGACGGGAAGGTTGCGGTGAGGGAGGTGGAGAGGTGCATCATGTGCAGAGCGTGCGAGAAGGAATGCAGGAGGAAGGCGATTGCGGTAAGCTTTGACGACAGCAGGTTCATCTTCAGGGTGGAGAGTTACGGCTCCCTACCGCCCGAGCAGCTCTTTCTGAAGGCGGTGGAGGTCCTGCAGGAAAAGTGCAGGAAGTTCGGGAAGCTGGTGGAGAAGCTCGAGGGAAAAGAATAAACCTTACGGGGGGTTAGAATAAAAGAGCGGGGGTAGCCAAGCCAGGTCTAAGGCGCTGGCCTGAGGCGCCAGTCCCGTAGGGGTTCGGGGGTTCAAATCCCCTC
>CAZDZG010000031.1:0-12333 GCA_964509845.1 Hadarchaeota archaeon (SeqCode)
CCCTCTCACCCAGCCTCGGAGGCATCTTCCTTTCGGGGAAGGAGGGTATAAAAGGGTTGGAGATTCCGGTTTTTTCCCTTTTTATACCGGTGCCCGGCAAGCCCTCGAGTGAGGAAGCTCAGGTGTCCTATGTGCAAGTCAGAGAGGGTCGTGATCGTGAAAAGGGGTTTCGGGGATGTGAGGTGCCTCAGCTGCGGCTACCGGTGGGTCCTGACCCTCTAAATCTCCAGTGAGAGAGCGCGCTGGAGTTCCTGGAAGGTGTGGGGCTGGGAGAGATTCAGCCCGAAGGAGTAACGCACAGGGTGCACGCCCTCCGGAGGGGAGTCCCCGGAAAGCCTCTCCGCCAGCAGCACTCCCGCCCTGCACTCCTCCCCCAGCTCCTCCATGTACCTCCTCAGCTGCTCCATTTCCCTCCTCCCCGCCCGGCCCAGCTTGACCTCCACCGCGATCATCAGGTTCTTCCCCCTCGGCCTGGCTCTCTTGATGAGGATGTCCACGTATCCCTCCGCCAGGGCCTTCTCCCCCAGCACCTCCAGCTCCTCCTCCCCTTCTATCCCCAGACGCCGGAGGAGCCTTTGGAGGACCTCTGGCTCCCTCAGGTGCTGACGGAGGAGGGACTGAACTATCACCTCCCGCATGGGGTAGGCCCCTCCCACCCTCCCCCTCCCCCTTACAAAGGTGGGCTCGAAGGTCTCCGCCCCCACCTCCCCGCTGCCTCTCTTTTCCCCAAGGGGCTGAGGGAGTTGGAGAGGAGACTCAGGAATGTTGGAGACCTGGTACAGGGTATTTTGATCCGCTTGAAAGTGCGTCTTCCAGTATCCTCCCCTCTGGAGCAGGTTCTCGGCGATGTAGGAGAACTCCTGCCTAGCCAAGGACACCTCGAAGCTCCTCACCGGCTCCAGCTCCAGCCGGAAGGGGAAGTGGCACGTCCTTCCGGACCGCTCGAAGAAGATGGGTTTCCAGGGAGGAGGAAGGGCCTCCGGATTCCTCACGGCCTTCTTCCCCACCACCCGGTAGAGGTTGTAGGCCTTGGCCCCGTAGAGGAAGGTTATGAAGTCACCCACCTTTATGTCGCAATAGGCCCATACCCCGTTGATGGTGTCGGGGAAACCGGCCATGCTCCACTCCAAGCAGAGCCTTAGGTTTTCCCTGTTCGATACCGCCACGAAGAAGTACTCCTCCATCTCCCCTCCCTGGAAGGTGTGGATCTTAACCCTGTCTCTCTCGCCGAAAAGCGTACTTCCTGAACCCGCGTTCAGGGGAGAAGGAACTCCTAACCCTGCTTGTCCTTACCCTTGACTATGACTTTCACTACCCGATACCAGCCGTTACCCGCATCGATCGTCTGCAGCTCCGCGAACTTCCCCTTCCACTTCCAGCCCCGTTCTCCCAGCTTGAGGTAGCGTTTGAGCTCCGCCCCTTTCAGCAGCTGCCATATGAAGTCATCCGTAAGCGTTGATCCCACGAGCGTCTCCAGATTCTTCCTGAGCTTCCGGAAGTCAAAGCTCGCTCCGCAGCTCCCGCACTTCCACACCTTTCCCACCCTGCGCACGTTCAGGTAGGCGCACTTGGGGCAGGTTAGTACTCTTTTCACGATCGATCCGATCCGGGGATGGTTTAAAAAGGTTGCGGATCCGCCGGTGGGACTTCACAACCTCCCCCGTTCGGCCCGTGTGAGAAAGTCCTCCAAGGTAAAGATAACCGCCTTCTCCTCCCTCAGGTGTCTCTTCAACTCCTTGAGATAGAACTCCCGCATGGACCACCCCGGCCCTCCCAAAATCAGGAGAACTTTTTCGTATCTTCCCCTCCGGACGGCCTCTAGGAAGCTAATGACCTCGAAAACCAGGGTCTGCTCGTTGGCCCCCGGAGTCTTCCTCCACCTGAGGGAGATGAGATACCTCTTCCCTCCCTTCTCCGCCAAGATGTCCGCGTAGTGCCTCCCACCTCCCAGCCTCGGTCCCACGTAGTGCCTTCTGAAGCAGCGGTATCCCCCCTTTTGCAGGGAGAACAAGAGCCCTCTCAAGATCTGCTCCCTCCGGTTTGTTCCGGGGCCAGGCACCGATCCCGATCCCCCTGCCCTCTTAAAGGAGGATCGTAAGCTCCAGTCCGGCCCCGAGCCTCTTATACCCCCCAAGGCTTGGGGAAGAGAGATGCCCCTCCTGGAGGAGCTGGCGGCAGGGGTCTACTTCGTGGAGGGTGAGGGAAAGGGACGCTATCCCTTCTCCCATTCCCTCCTCCTCAAGGGGAGGACGCTCACCATGCTGGTGGATGCGGGGATGGGGGCCGAGAGGGCGAGGGAGCTGGCGGGAAGGGAAAAGATAGACCTGCTCTTCCTCACCCACGCCCACGAGGACCACTTCGCCCACCTCCCCCTCTTCGAGAAGGCCCAGGTCCTCTGCCACCGGGAGGATGCCCCCGCCGTGAGGTCCGTGGAGAGGCTGGAGGCCCTCTACGGCTGCCCCTGCCCCGAGCTGGGGAGCGGGATGAGGGAGTTCCTGGTGGGAATGTTCGGGCTGAGGGACGGGAGGGTCGACATGGAGCTGGAGGGGGGAGAGGTGCTGGACCTGGGGGAAATGGAGGCACAGGTGATCCACACCCCCGGCCACTCCGCCGGGCACTGCTGCCTGTGGCTCCCCTCCGAGCGGCTGGTCTTCCTGGGGGACCTGGACCTGACCTCCTTCGGCCCCTGGTACGGCTGCGTGGACTCGGACATAGACCTGTTCCTCTCCTCGCTGGAGAGGGTGAGGAGGCTTCCCGCGGAGGTGGCGGTGACCAGCCACCGCGGGGTGGTGAGGGGGAGGGAGGAGATAGGGAGGAGGCTGGAGGAATACGGGAGGAAGATAGGGGAGAGGGAGGAGAGGCTGCTGAGGTTCCTGGAGGAGGAGAGGACGCTGGAAGAGATAGTGGACGCCGCCCTGATCTACGGGAGGTTCCCGGAGCCCCAGGCCTTCTACAGGCTCTTCGAGAGGACGATGGTGGAGAAGCACCTGAGGAGGCTGGAAAGGAGGGGGGAGGTGGTGAGGACGGAGAGGGGCTTCAGGAGGGCCTAACCCTCTATCCACCTTCCACCCCTGCCGTAAACCTCCTTCTTCCAGATGGGGACCTCCCCCTTGATCCTGTTCAGGAGCCTGGGCAGGAGGGAGAAGGCCTCCTCCCTGTGCCTTGAGGCTATGATCACGTACAGGGCCTCCTCCCCCGGCTTCAGGTCCCCCACCACGTGGTGGAGGGAGACCTCCAGGATCCCTTTCTCCCTCTCCGCCTCCTCCGCTATCCTTCGGAGGGAGGAGAGGGCCTCCTCTTCCGCGGCCTCGTAGTGCAGGTACCTAACCCTCCTCCCCTCCTCCGACCTTCCCCTCACCGCCCCCACGAAGCAGGTGAAGGCCCCCGCCTTCCCCCTCCACCTCCTCCTCATCCTCCGCAGGAGGAGCTCCAGGCTCACCTCATTCCTTCCGTGAAGACCCACGTCGGCCATGGCCTCCGCAGACGGGACACCTGGGGTTCCTCTCCACCTCCACCTCCTCAAAGGTCATGCCCTTCCCCTCGAAGAGGAGGAGCCTTCCCACCGCGGGCCTCCCCAGGCCCGTGAGGAGCTTGATCACCTCCATGGCCTGAAGGCACCCCATCACCCCGGCGGTGGATCCCAGCACGGGGAAGAGGGGCTTGGGGGGAGGGGGCTCGGGGATCACGCACCTCAGGCAGGGACCCCTCCCCGGGACCACGGTGAGCAGCTGCCCCACCAAACCCTCCACGGCCGCGTGCACGAAGGGTATCCCCCTCCTCACGCAGAGGGAGTTCACCAGGTACCTGGTCTCGTAGTTGTCCAGCCCATCCACCACCACATCCCCCCTCAGGATCCTCCCGGCATTCTCCTCCGTCAGCCTCTCCTCCACCACCTCCACCCTGACCTCGGGGTTCAGCTCCCTGAGCTTCTCCGCCGCCGACTCCGCCTTCCCCCTCCCCAGGTCCTTCGTCCAGTGGAGGATCTGCCGGTTCAGGTTGCTCTCCTCCACCCTCTGCCAATCCACCAGGACCAGCCTCCCCACCCCGGCCGCGGCCAGGTAGAGGGAGGAGGGACAGCCTAACCCCCCCAGTCCCACCACCACCACCCGCGCCCCCCTCAGCCTCCTCTGCCCCTTTTCCCCGAAGTCGGGAAGGAGCACCTGCCTGCTGTACCTCTCCACCCTCCCCCTCTCCTCCGCCCTCCCAAAAAAGGCTGGGGATCGCGATGCCGGAACCACCGCGGCCGCCTTCCTTCTCCCCAACGTCGAAGCGGGCCGATTCCCGAAACCCAAAAAAGCCTGCGAACCGTTCTCCGGTGAAAGGATGGGTGCGGCCAGGGTGGTGGGTGCCTCCATCGTCACGTTGATCCTCCTGGGTGCTGGGGGATACCTTTACCGGGAGTATCAGAAGCGCGAAGCGCTGAGGAGCGTTGAGATTCACCTAGAAGGCATCCAGGTGAGGAGCATCGGGGCCACGAGTGCGAGCCTAGAGATCAGGCTCAGGCTCCACAACCCGAGCGCCACCACGGCAACCCTGGACAGGGCCGACTACTCCGTTTACGGGAACGACATCCACCTGGGGGACGGCAGGATCACCGAGAGGGTGGACCTTCCCCCGGGGGCCACCAGGACCGTGACAACGCCCTTCGACCTGTCCTACTCGGGGCTCCTCTCAACCCTGTGGGAGGTCCTGAAGGGCGAAAACATCACCTGGCGAATAACCGGTAAAGCCTACCTCAGCACCCCGCTCGGGACCCTGACCGTGCCCTTCGACGAGAAGATCGGGTAGGTCGGTTCACTCCCTGGGAAGAGCGGCAAGCCGAGGAACCTGACCCTGCTGGGGAAGGATGGCGGGCCCGGTGGGATTTGAACCCACGATTTGCAGCTTAGGAGGCTGCTGCCTTATCCTGACTTGGCCACGGGCCCCATCCTATCTTCTTCCTCCCGCTTTTAGGACTTCCCCCCGGAAGGTTTAAAACGGAGAGGGGGGAAGGAGGGAGGTGAAAGCTTGGCCTACCAGACCATCCTGGTGGAGAAGAAGGACGGGGTGGCCAAGATAACCCTGAACCGGCCGGAGCGGATGAATGCCATCAACCCCACCCTCGCCAACGAGCTCAGGGACGCCATGGAGGAGCTGAGGAAGGACGACAGCGTGAAGGTGGTGGTGATCACCGGTGCCCCCAGGATAAGGGAGAAGGAGGGGCAGAAGGAGATAAGGTACGTGTTCTCGGCCGGATGGGACCTGGTCGAGGCCAAACCCCTCGACTTCTCCCTCACGGACTACATCGAGAGCTACGAGAAGCCCGTCATCGCCATGGTGAACGGCTTCGCCCTGGGAGGCGGAAACGAGCTGGCCCTGGCCTGCGACTTCATCTTCGCCTCGGAGAACTCGGAGCTGGGACAGCCGGAGATAGAGAGAGGATTCATCCCGGGCTGGGGAGGAACCCAGCGACTTCCCAGGAGGATAGGCCTGAGCAAGGCGAAGATGCTCATCTTCACCGGCAGAAGGGTGAGCGCCAGGGAGGCGGAGCGCCTGGGGATGGTTGACGTCTGCGTGCCCATGGAAAAGCTGGAGGAGACCACCATGGAGTTCGCCAGGGAGCTGGCCAGGAAGGCCCCGCTGGCCCTCAGGAAGCTCAAGGAGATCATGAACAAAGGAATGGAAATGGACCTGAGGTCGGCCCTGAAGCTGGAGGAGGAGGCCCTGAACTACCTCACCCAGACCGAGGACTTCCAGGAGGGACTGGCCGCTTTCCTGGAGAAGAGGGAGCCCGTCTGGAAGGGAAGATAGAACCCCTCCACTTCTTTTCTTTTTTGGCCGCCGGGTAGCGTTAAAAAGGGGGGAGGAGCTATTTCCAACGTGGAGGTTCTGGAAGCCATCAGGGGGAGGAGGTCCGTTAGAAAGTACCTTCCCAGGGAGGTGGAGGAGGAGAAGCTCAGGGAGATCCTGGAGGCGGCGCGCTGGGCCCCCTCCTGGGCCAACACCCAGTGCTGGGAGTTCATCTTGGTGAGGGATCCCTCCACCAAGGAGAAGCTCTCGGAGACCCTACCCCCGGGAAATCCCGCCAGGGAGGCGGTTAGGACGGCTCCCGTGGTGGTGGTGGCCTGCGGGAGAACGGGGGTGTCGGGCTTCTACAAGGGGAAGGCCGTGACGGACAAGGGGGACTTCTACCTCTTCGACGTGGCGCTGGCCCTCCAGAACCTCTGCCTGGCCGCCCACGCCCTGGGCCTGGGAACGGTGCACGTGGGATACTTCGACAGCCAGGCCGTGGAGAGGCTGCTGGGGGTTCCGGAGGGGGTGAGGGTGGTGGAGCTGGTGCCCGTGGGCTACCCGGCCGAGCAGCCCAAGGCCCCCCGCAGGAAGGAACTGTCGGAGTTCGTTCACCTGGAGAAGTACGGGCGGAAGATGGAATGACCCTGCCAGCGGTGGAGACCGTAGACCTGAGGAAGACCTACTACCTGGGAAAGGTTCAAGTCCCGGCCCTGAGGGGGGTCAGCGTGAGGTTCTTCAGGGGAGAGATGGCGGTGATCATGGGACCCTCCGGCTCGGGCAAGACCACCCTCCTCAACCTCATAGGGACCTTCGACCGCCCCACCGGCGGGAAGGTCTACCTGGACGGACAGGACCTCACCGGTTTGAGCGAGGGGGAGCTCACCAGGCTGAGGAGGGAAAAGATAGGCTTTGTCTTTCAGTTCTACAACCTCATCCCCGTCCTCACCGCCTACGAGAACGTGGAGCTCCCCATGCTCATCGCGGGGAAGCCCAAGGAGGAGAGGAGGAGGAGGACGGAGGAGCTGCTGAGGCTGGTGGGCCTCTCCCGCCGCGCCCACCACCGTCCGGACGAGCTGAGCGGGGGGGAGCAGCAGAGGGTGGCCATAGCCAGGGCCCTGGCCAACCGTCCCTCCATCCTGCTGGCGGACGAGCCCACCGGGGACCTTGACACGAAGACGGGAAGGGAGGTGGTGGAGGCCCTGCGAAGGGCGGCGAAGGAGGAGGGGGTGGCGGTGATCGTGGTGACCCACGATCCCCTGGTGGCGGAGAGGGCCGACAGGGTGCTGCAGATGAGGGACGGGAGGATCGTGGGGGAGAGGAGGAACAGGAGGTAGGATCCTGTCCCTCCTCCGAATCCCCTTCCGGAACCTGCCCCGGAAGAAGGCCAGGACCGTCCTGACCTGCCTGGCGGTGGCGGTGAGCGTCTCCCTCTTCGTGGGGGTGAACCTGGCCACGGACAGCGCCTCCAGGGCCTTCCGGAGGTACCTGGACAGGGGATGGGGGGAGACGGACCTCATCGTCACGTACGGGAGCCCCGTCCCCTTCGATCAGGAAAACCTCTCCCTGCTGGAGAACGTGGAGGGGATAGAGGAGGTGGCCAGGGTCCTGAGCCTCCCCGCCTTCATGGAGGGCGATCCCGGAGGCGTGATGGAGGCCAGGGGGGTGGACCCCTCCGAATACTACTACCTGGGCGTGCTGGGGGCGGTCTCGGGAGGGGGGAGGCTGGGAGGGGAGAACGTGGTGATCACCAGAGCCCTGGCCGAGAACCACGGCCTCAGGGTGGGGGACTGGTTCACCGCCACCCTGGAGAGGAGCCTGGCGGAGAACGGGAAGCCCCTCTCCTTCAGGGTGGTGGGCATCTACGATCCCAGGGAGAAGGTGGAGTTCAACCAGAGATACTTCTTCCTCTCGCTGGAGGAGCTGCAGAGGCTCTCGGGGAGGGAGGGGAAGCTCTCCTCCCTCTGGATCAAGCTCCAGCGCTTCGAGGAAACGGAGAGGATGAGGGAAAGGCTGGAGGAGCTCTTCGGACCCGAGTTCGAGGTCCATGCCCCCAAGATAGAGGCCGTGGAGATGATGAGGAGGCAGACCAGCAGCTTCAGGCAGGGGCTGGACGTCATGGTCACGGTCTCCCTGGTGGTCTGTCTCTTCCTGGTCTTCAACACCATGTTCATCATCGTGAAGGAGAGGGTGAGGGAGATAGGCATCCTGCGCTCGGTGGGGTCCTCGGGGCCCCAGATCTTCTCCCTCTTCCTCACCGAGGGCCTGCTGATAGGGCTGGCGGGGGTGGCCCTGGGCCTGCCGCTGGGCCTCCTGCTGGGGAGGACCTTCCTCCTCCTCTTCCTAGGGGTGGGAGGGGTGACGGGCGAGGTCCCCTTCTCCGTCTCCACCCGCGTCCTCCTGCAAGGGGCCCTGGCGGGGATGGCGGCGGTGCTGGGCGGGGCCCTCTATCCCTCCCTGGCCGCCTGCAGGGTGACGGTGGACCAGGCCCTCCGCCCCGAGATGAGGAGGGGGGAGGGAAGGACGGGGATCCCCCTGCTGGCCGGGACCCTCCTCTTCCTGCTGGGTACCTCGGCGGAGCTGGGCTGGCTCCCCCTCCGCCTCCCGGGCCTCGACTTCTTCATCATGGAGGTGGGGGCCATCATCCTGACCGGCCTCCTCCTGAGGGCCTCCTCCTCCCGCCTTCCCTGGCCTGGGGGAACGGGAAGGCTGATCTCCAGGAACCTGGGAAGGAAGGTTCTGAGGACGGCCGTGTGCTTCGGGATCGTGGGGATGAGCCTTAGCTTCGTGGTGATGCTGGGGGGCCTGAAGACGGGAATAAGGGAGGCCATGGAGGAGAGCGTGAGGGAGTCGCTGGGGGCGGACCTGATCCTCATCCCCGAGAAGAACCTTCCCCTGAGCTTCGCGGACAACCTGAGGGCGATGGAGGGGGTGGAGGAGGTGGTCCCGGTGAGCATCGTGTATCCTGGGACCAAGTGCCTGGCGCCCACCGTCAGGTCCATAGGGGTCTTCGTGGTGGATCCCTCCTTCCTCCCCAGGGTGATAAAACAGGAGTTCGTGGATCCTCCCGGCCTTCCCCCGGAGGAGGCCTGCCGGCAGCTCGCGGAGGATCCCAGGACCCTCGTCCTGCCCAGGTACCTGGCGGGGAAGCTGGGGGTGAGGGCGGGGGAGAACCTCACGCTGGAGACCTGGCAGGTCACACCCGAGGGAAGGGTCCCAGGAAGGGAGAACTTCAGGGTGGTGGGCATCTTCAAGGGGGAGGTCCTGGAGCACGTCTGGATAGGCAGCCACCCCCTCTCGGAATCCGCCGTGACGAGCTTCCGTACCCAGAACGAATACTTCCACCCCGTGTGGGGGAGGGACAGGGCCTGGGGCTTCCTGGTGAGGGTGAGGGAGGGCTTCGACCCCTCGGACCTCAGGGACAGGGTGAAGAGGGAGTACCCTGACTGCCGCTTCTCCTCCATCACCCACCAGGAGATCCTGGACTACGCCAGGGAGAGCATAGACAGGGTGTTCTACATCCTCTTCGGCGTGCTCTACTTCTCCGTCCTTATAGGGGCCATAGCCATAGCGGTGGTGATGCTCATGAACGTGGCGGAGAGGAGGGGGGAGATAGGGATTCTGCGCTCCCAGGGGATGAGCGGGGGACAGGTGATGCTGATGTTCCTGGGGGAGGCGGTGGTGGTGGGGCTGGTGGGGCTGGGGATAGGGATGGTGTGCGGTTCCATCCTCCTCAAGGGGGTGACCTCCTCCATGTCCTTTGCCGGCTTCACCGTGAGGATGGTCCTACCCGCCCAGACCCTCTTCCACGCCTCCCTGCTGGCCCTGCTCGCGGCCGTGCTGGGGGGCCTTTACCCCTCCTATAGGGCCTCCAGGATGACGGTGGTGGAGGCCCTGAGGAGGTAACCGGTGCCCAAATCTTTAAATTGTTCCCTAGGAGAAGGAAGGTGTACATGGAAGTTCAGACCCTCTCCCAGCTACCGAAGAAAGCGGTGGAGGAATTTGGAGAAAAGCCCTTTCTCCTTCACCCCTCCCTTTTAACCTTCAAACAGCTGGACGAGGAATCCGACAGGGTGGCCTCTGGTTTAGCGGAGCTCGGGGTGGGGAAGGGGGACAGGGTGGCCCTCTACCTCTGGAACCGCCCCGAGTTCGTCTACGCCCTTTTCGGAATCCTGAAGGTCGGGGGGGTGGCGGTCCCTATCGATCCCGCCTTCAGGGAGAGGGAGGTGCGCACCCTTCTCTCCGACTGCGGGGCCAAGGCCCTCTTCCTGGAGGAGGCCACCTGGCCCGTGGTACAGAACGTGAAGGAGGAGCTCCCGGGGCTCCAGCACCTCATCTGCGTCTGGGGAGAAGGCGGAACGGTGAAGCTTGAGGACCTCCAGAAACCCTCTCCCCCTCCCCCGGTTTCCCTCTCTCCCGACGACCTGGCCGTGATCATGTACGCCGCCAGGGAGAAGGGATACCTGGGGGCGATGCTCACCCATCACAACCTCCTCTCCGTGGTGAGGCGCCTGGCCTCCCCCGAGCTCTCCTTCAGTAAGCCCGAGGACAGGGTCTCCCTCATCCACCTCATGTACTCCATCTTCAGCCTGGACGAGCTCTTCCTCTCCCTCTACCAGGGCAACTCCGTGGTGCTGGAGAAGAGCTTTGACATTGAGGTCTTCCTCTCTCACGTGGAGCAGCTGTGGGTCTCCAAGGTGCTCCTTCCCATGAGCAACATCATGCTCCTGGCGGACCTGCCCAACGTGCTCGTCAAGTACGACCTCTCCTCCCTCCGCTTCATCTGCAACGTGGAGGAGCCCTACAACAGGGAGGTGGCCGAGGAGTTCCGCTCCCTCACGGGGGTTCCCGTCATCAACTCCTACGGGCTGGCCGAGGCCTCGGGCTTCGTCAACCTCCCGAGGGTGGGGGAGGAGGCTCCCCCGGGATCCCTGGGCTCACCCCTGGGGGTGGAGGAGAGGGTGGTGGACGAGCAGGGAAGGGAGGTGGAGCCCGGGAAGGTGGGGGAGCTGGTGGTGAGGGGCCCCCAGGTGATGAAGGGGTACTGGAACCGGCCGGAGGAGACGGCCAAGGTCCTGAGGGACGGCTGGCTCTACACGGGGGACCTGGCGACGGTGGACGAAAAGGGGAACCTGGAGCTGAGGGGAAGGAAGAAGAGGATCATCAAGTTCAGGGGCTTCGGGATCTCCCCCGAGGAGGTGGAGGGGGTGCTGAAGGAGCATGAGGCGGTGCAGGACTGTGTGGTGGCGGGAAAGCCTGGGCTGGCGGGAGGAGAGATCCCGGTGGCCTTCGTGGCCCTGAAACCCGGGAAGAGGGTCTCCGCCGGGGAACTCATGAGGTGGGTGGAGGAGAGGCTGGCCCCCTTCAAGAGGGTCAGGGAGGTGGAATTCGTTCCCCTCATCCCCAGGGACAGGCTGCAGGAGTTCATCCAGAGGATGACCAGCAGGAGGAGATAGATGTCCGAGCACCTAGAAGGGGTGAGGAGGATCCTGAGCAAGGAGGCCTTCGAGGACTTCCAGCGAAGAGTCCAGCCCGTCCTGCACATGAGGGAGGAGATAGCCCGGAAGTTCAGGGACGTGTACCCGCCCGGGCACGAGCACCTCGCCCCCGAGGGCTTCTGCGTGAACCCCTGGATGGTGATCTGGATAAGGGAGAGAGGGGGGCTGGACCTGAAGACCTGGCGCAGGCTGGAGTACGAGGAGTTCGTGGAGTGGGCCCACCGCAACTTCTACGCCTTCTCCGTATGCAGGGAGGCCCTAGCTCAGAACCTTTCCCCCGAGGAGGCCATACAGGCCAGATGGCTCTGCCACCTCAGCCAACCCCCCGCCTACCTGGTCAGGCCGGACCTGGGGTTCTCGAGCGTGAGGTACCTG
Source organism: Hadarchaeota archaeon (SeqCode) (assembly GCA_964509845.1). Lineage (GTDB taxonomy): Archaea > Hadarchaeota > Hadarchaeia > Hadarchaeales > WYZ-LMO6 > WYZ-LMO6. The sequence goes on from CAZDZG010000031.1 coordinate 11,643, forward strand.
TTCGGGGAGTACGCCACCACCCTCTGGCTCCACGTGGATTACTGGACGGGGGAGTTCGACTGGATCGAGGGCTTCCACAACGAGAAAGGGGTGCCCGTCCAGTACTGGCTGGTGGGGACCAGCGAGGAGATCGCCCAGCAATTCGACAAGGAAGACAGGGAGAAGCTCCTCACCCCCAGCGAGACCGTGGCGGCGCCCAGGGACCTCACCTACCAGCTTAACCTGAGGGATCCCGTCACTGGCTCGAAGATAAGGGAGCTTCCCAAAACGAGACCCTACGAGCTGGAGGAGTGGGTACATCCCGTGAGGGAGGTGATGCTGGACCTGAGAAGTGAGATGTTCAGGAGGTGGGTACACGCCAACCTCTACCTCTCGGTTTCCCCCGGCAACTGGGGGGTGGGGACCCAGCAGAACTTCTGGAGCATCTCGGGCTTCTGGGGGGACCCCTGGATGGCCTACAACAACACAAAGCTCTTCGGCCATCCCCTTCAGTACTACCTCCAGTACCCCGTTCCTCCGGGCTTCGAGAGCGTGATGGAGATGACTAGGGAGGGCTGTATCAGGGCCATGGCTGAGCTCTTCCTGCAGGGCCCCAACGGCATGCTGTGCGACGCCATCAACAAGCTGGTTACCCCTCCCAAGAAGACCCCCCTCCTGCACTCCATCAGGAAGCTCTTCCTGGAGGGGAAGA
>CAZDZG010000032.1:0-12016 GCA_964509845.1 Hadarchaeota archaeon (SeqCode)
ATCCCTACGAAAAGGACCATGCCCTGCTGCTCCTCAGGAAGAGTTTTTAGCGGGCGGGCGGAGGAGAGGGATGAAGAGGGCCCCTCTCCTACTGGCCTGCGCGGCGGTCTTCCTGGACGCGGCGGGGTATGGCATAGTGGTCCCGACCGTTCCCCTCCGGGCCACCGAGCTTAACCTTCCCCCCTTCCTGCTCGGTCTCATCTTCTCCGCCTACCCCTTGATCCACCTGGTGGTGACCCTCCCCCTTGGCCTCCTCTGCGACAGGTGGGGAAGGAAGAGGGTGCTGGTGCTGGGGATGGTGATGCTCTCGGTCTCCAGCCTCTCCTTTTCCTTCGCTTATTCCTTCCCGCAGCTCTTCCTCAGCCGTGGGGTGCAGGGGATGGCGGCGGCCTCCACCTGGGTGGCCTCCCTTGCCCTCCTGACCGACCTGACCCCCTCCTCCGCTAGGGGCAGGACCCTGGGGTGGGTGACGGCCTCCATGGGGGTGGGGGCCATAGCGGGTCCCCCGCTGGGGGGAGGGATGGCTGAACTGGGGGGTTATCCCCTCCCCTTCAGGTTCTGGTCCCTCCTCTCCCTCCTGCTGGGACTGGCGGCCCTGCTGGTGCTGGAGGAGCCACCCCGCCGGAGCCGCCCCTCCTTTTCCCTCCTCCGGTTCCTGCGTGACCCTGACGCCCTCCTCTCCTGCTCGGTGGCCCTCCTGATCTGGATGGGGTTCGGCTTCCTGGAGCCCTTCGCCCCTCCCTACCTTTCCTCCCGCCTGGGCCTGACACAGGGGGAGATAGGGGGGATGTTCGGGCTGGCGGCCCTCTTCCTGGCCGTCTCCAGGCCCCTCTTCGGCTTCCTCAGCGACAGGTTCGGGAGGAGGAGGGTGATAGGGTGGGGCCTGCTGGCCTGCGCCTCCTCCTTTCCTCTGGTCCTCTTCGTGGACTCGGTGGCGGAGGTGACGGCGGTCTTCTGCCTGATGGGCCTGGCCATAGGGATCCCCCTCTCCTCCGCCCTTCCCCTCATCACCGAGGCGGTGCCGGAGGCCGGGGCGGCCTCGGCCCTTTTCCTCATGGCCTACTCGGTGGGGCACCTGGCGGGACCCCTGGCGGGGGGAGCGGTGCTGGAGAGGTGGAACCTGGCCTCCCTTCTCTACCCCTACTCCCTCCTGCTGCTGGTCCTGGCCCTCCTCTCCCTGAGGGTAAGGAGGTGAGGTCCGCGGCCGTCGGTGGTCGATTTTTGCTAATTCCGTGGTTGGAGCAAAACGGGGCTAGCGCACGAGCAAGGTGGCTGGATTGAATGGGCAGCCCTTGGTTCTGGCCTAGACGGTGAGGACCTCGCACCCTTCCTCCGTGATCAGGACGGTGTGCTCGGCCTGCGCGACCTTCCTTCTCGCCCTCTCCACCAGCACGTGGTAGGGCCAGAGGGCCCCCGTCTCCACCAGCTCCCGCAGGGTGAGCCTCAGCCTGAGCTTGGACATGCGCCTGGCCAGCCACCTCTCGGCGAAGGGGAGGCCGTCGTACGCCCTCTTCAGGTCCCTGAGGAGCTCCCTGGTCATCCTGAGCCTCACCGGGCGCTCCCTCAGGTACCTGAAGATGAGCACCTCGTTAGTGTCCTCCACGTATCCCGCCCCCGCGGTCACGAAAGGCTCCAGGGCCACCACCTGTCCCGCCTCCAGTCTCTGCCCCGTCCTCACGTGGGTGTTGGGAATGGTGAGGCCCGCGTGCAGCGTCCAGCGGGAGAGGCTGTGCCCGGTGAGGTTGGCCACGGGTCTGAACCCAGCCGCCCTGGCCGCCTCCTCTATGGCCCTTCCCACCTCCCCCGCGTCCACCCCGGGCTTCAGTGCCGCGATGGCGGCCTCCAGGGCCCTCTCGGCGGCCTCCTTCAGTTTCTCCCCCTCCTCATCCGTGGCCACCGTGAAGGCGGTATCGGCTATGTACCCGTCCAGGTGGGCCCCCAGGTCCACCTTCACCAGATCTCCCTCCTTGATCACCGTGGGATCGTCGGCGGGCGGACTGTAGTGGGCGGCCACTTCGTTCAGGGAGACGTTGCAGGGGAAGGCGGGTTTGGCCCCCTTCTCCTGAATGAGCCTCTCCGCCTCCTCCGCTATCCTGACCAGTGACTCCCCCACCCTCACCATGGGCCTGATCCTCTCCCTGACCTCCGCCAGAAGCTTCCCCACCCTGCGGTAGCTTTCCAGTTCCTGCTCCTGGAGCATCACCGTTGTCGGAAGGTCGGTGTTTTATCCTTACCGCTCGCTCTCCGGGGAGTAACCCAGGAAGGGCTCCTTTCTCCTCAGGCTGGGGAGAAGGAGGAGGGAGAGGGCCGCCGCCATCACGGCCAGGGAGAGGGCCAGCAGGCGGAGGTCGAGGGGCCGGTCGATCCGGTGCCCCTCCTCCAGCACCAGCAGGTTCTCGGCGTGCAGGTCCGGCTCCCCCCCGTGCTCCACGCAGCGTGCGCGGAAGATACCCGTCACCTCCACCCTGTCCCCCACGTGGAGGTGATCCCCCACCACCCTTATCCCCTCCGCCAGCTCCCGGGGACACCAGACCCCCAGGCTCCATCCGTTCTCCCAGAGGTTGAGCCAGACGTGGGAGCCCCTGTCCAGCCTTCCCACCACCTCCCCCCTCACCGTCACCCTCCCTCCGTCCCACCGCTCCGGGCTCCGGTTGAGGTCCTCCAGGGAGGTGGCCGAGACCCCCGGAAGAAGCAGGAGGCAGAGGAGCAGGCAGGGAAGGACCCAGCGGACCTTCATTCCATCCTCCTCTGGGGGCCCAGGAAAAGGGCGATGAGGAAGACCAGGACGGCGATCACCTCCAGCCTTCCCATCCACATCAGCAGCATGTAGGCGACCTTGAGGCCGGCGGGCATGGAGGGGGAGGTGATGCCGCAGCTGAGGCCCACGTTGCAGAGGGCGGAGGAGGTCTCGAACATGGCCCGCTCGGCCCCGTACCCGTAGGCCATGGTGAGCAGGCTCCCGGCGGCGAACAGGAGGAGGTAGGAGGTGGCCACCAGGGCCGCACCCCTCACCACGGAGGGGGTGAGGGGAGAGTCCCTGAGGTGGTGGAACTTCTCCCCCACCACCGCCGTCCTGGGGAGGAAGGGACGTCTGAGCTCGAGCAGGAGGGACTTGAGCAGGATCCCCACCCTGAGGGACTTGATCCCCCCCGAGGTGGAGTTGGCGCATCCCCCTACCAGCATGGCCAGGGAGAGCAGGAAGAGGAGGTGGAGGGGCCAGAGCAGGGCGAGGTGGAGGGACGGAACGGTGGAGAAGCCGGTGGTGGTCTGGGCGGAGAGGAGCTGGAAAATCCCCCTCCTGAAGAGGGCCTCGGCGGAGGGGTAGATCCCCCTGAGGGAGAGAACGGCGAGGGCCCCGAAGAGGAGGGTGATGAGGAAGAAGACCCTCACCTCCGTGTTCCTGAGGAGCTCGCCCCTCCTTCCGGTGAGGAGGGCGTAATGCAGGTTGAAGTTCAGGGCCCCTATCACCATCATGACCATCGCCGCGATCTCGTAGATCACCCCGTGGTAGTACAGGAGGTTCTGGGAGCGGGTGCTGAAGCCCCCGGTGGCGTATGCGGTGAAGGAGTGGCAGACCCCGTCGAAGAAGGCGGTGCCCGGATCCACCCCCTCGTAGATTCCGGCCAGGGTGAACATCACCGCCCCGATCAGGAAGAAGGTGAAGGCCATGCCGAAGATGAGCCTGGTGGTGCGGACCACGCTGGGCCTTATTCCCTCCTCCCTGGCCTCCCCCCTGAAGGCCAGCACGCTGCTTACCTCCGTCCTCCCCAGCACGGCCAGGGAGACCACCACGATTCCCACCCCATCTCCCAGGAACTGGAGGAGATGGCGGTGGAAGTGGATGGACCGCGCCAGGTGGTCGGGATCGGTGACCAAGCTAAGCCCCGTTCCGGTGAAGCCGCTCAGGGACTCGAAGCAGGAATCGAGAAGGGAGGAGCAGGCCCCTCCCAGCCAGAGGGGGAGGGAGGCGAGCAGGGAGGCCGAGAGCCAGGCCAGGGCCACCAGGCAAAGGGCGTGCTTGAGCTCCATGGCCTCCCCCGCCTCGCAGCGGGAGAGGAGGTTGCCCAGCAGCAGGGTGAGGCCGGAGGTGAGGAGGAAGGGGGGGATGGTGTCGGGCTCCCCGTACAGGAGGGCGGGGATCAGGGGGAGCAGGAAGACCAGGGAGAGGAGGCGGAAGATCCTCCCCAGCTGGTGGAGGATGATCCCCCAGTCCTCGCCCGTGAGACGGAAGAGCAAGGGGACACCTCAGGGGGAGGAAAGGATGACCACCAGGGAGCAGAGGAGGGCCAGCAGAAGGAGGACGGAGAGGGCGGTGAAGAACTCCAGCAGCACCCCGCTCAGGAAGTCGAAGTTCCTTTTCAGGAACTCCCTTATCCCCAGTTTCCTGAGGCCCATTTTACCTACTCCTTATCAGCTCCACCAGCTTGGCTATGGCCTCCTCCTTGCCCATGATCGCCACGATGTCCCCGGCCTCCAGCCGGCTGTCCCCCTTCGGAACCACCAGCTCCCCGTTCCTGTAGATCATCCCTATGATGCACCCCCTGGGGATGGTGAGCTCGGAGAGCCTTTTGTTCACCACCTTGGACCCCTCCGGGATCCTTATCTCCGCCGCCGTCATGGGGGTTTCGGAGAGGAAGATGGAGGTGGTGCCGGGGAGGGAGATGGCGTTCTCCAGCACCATGGAGGTCACGTGGGTGGGGCTCACGACGAGGTCGATCGGGAAGCTCCTCGCCATCTTGGCCAGCTCCGGATCCTCCACCCTGGCCATCACCAGCGGGACCCCGTAGATGTTCTTGGCCAGCTGGCAGGCCACGATGTTGTCGTTGTCGTTGCCCGTAACCCCCACGAACACGTCCGCCTCCCTCACCCTGGCCTCCTCCAGCACCTCCTTCTCCGTGGTGTCCCCGTGGATGACGAGGGCGTTCAGCCTTTCCGCCAGCCTTTCGCAGACCTCGGGATTCTTGTCCACCACCACCACATCCATCCCCTTCTTGGTGAGCATCTCCGCTAGGTGGGACCCCACCCTTCCCCCACCGGCGATGAGAACCAGCTTGGGCTTTTTCATCCTCTCTTTCCTTGGGGTGCCCTCTTTAAAGGTTACCTAAAAGGGTTTTCGGAGGTCTGGGCCTGGGAAGGTATATAGGAAGGGGAGGGGAGGAAAGAGATGGACGATGAGGAGCTGGAGAGGATACGGGAGAGGAAGCTCAGGGAGCTGGAGGAGAGGCTCCTCAGGAGAAGGGAGATGAGCGCACCCGTGGAGCTCACGGAGGAGAGCTTCGACAGGTTCATAAGGGAGAACCCCAGGGCGGTGGTGGATTTCTGGGCCGCCTGGTGTCCCCCCTGCCGGATCCTGGCCCCGGTGGTGGAGGAGCTGGCCAGGAAGTACGCCGGGAAGGTGGCCTTTGGAAAGCTCAACGTGGACGAGCACCCCTCCGTGGCCGAGCGCTACGGGATCATGAGCATCCCCACCCTCCTCTACTTCAGGGATGGCAGGCTGGTGGACGAGACGGTGGGCGCCCTTCCCTCCCAGGTCATCGAGGAGAGGGTGAAGAGGCTTTTAGAGGTTCAGGTGTGAAGCTCCACCACGTCCCCGTCCTGAAGGGGATAGTCCCTTGAGACCCACTGCCCAGGGAAGCGCGTGGAGCCCCACACCCTCACCGCCCTTAGCTCCTTCTCCAGCTCCTTGTGGATGGCCCTGGCCACGTCCAGGGGGGTGGCTCCCCTGCGGAGCACCAGCGGCTTGTCGGAGGGTTCCTCGTTCGGCTTCTTGGTGTAAACCCTTATCAGCCCCAGGCTCTCGAAGATCTCCCTCTTCACCTCCTCTACTGGCCTCCCCGCGTCTATCACCCTGTACGGAACCCCCTCCAGCCTGGCGGGGCAGAGATCGGTCTTGGTCAGGAGGATGAAGCAGGGGCGGTAGACCACCGAGCCCTCCAGCAACTCCTCCAGGGTGCGCAGGTCCACCCTCTCCTCCACCACCACCAGGGCGTTGTGGATCCTGTGCTCCCTCAGGAGCTCCATCACCCCCTCCCTCCCGCCCTCCACCAGCTCCTCCCCCCTCAGGACGATCCCTCCCTCCTCCCTCCGCTGGATGGTCACCCTGGGAGGGGAGCGGTTGAGCCTCACTCCCCCCTCCTCCAGCTCCCTCACCAGGATCTCCAGCTGGCGGAGGGGATCGGAGGAGGCATCCAGCACCAGGGCGATCACGTCGGCGTTCCTGGCCGCGCTTAGCGGCCTGGCCCCCAGCCCCCTGCCCAGGCTCGACCCCTCCACCAGCGAGGGCACCTCCACCAGCTGGATCTGCACGTCCTCGTACTCCATCATTCCCGGAACGGGAACCCTGGTGGTGAAGGGGTAGTCCGCCACCTCCGGTTTGGCCCCCGTGAGCCTGCGCAGGAGGGTGGACTTGCCGGAGTTGGGAAGGCCCACCAGCGCCACCTGGGCGCATCCCTCCTTCTTCACGGCGAACCCCACCCCCCTCCCTTTCACCTTCCTCTCCCTCTCCTCCAGCTCCTCCCTGAGCTTGGCCAGCCTCCGCTTGAGCATCCTCAGCAGCTTCTCCGTACCCTTGTGCTTGGGAGCGATCCTTATCAGCTCCTCCGTGGCCCTGATCTTCTCCTCCAGCGTCCTGGCCTGAAGGTACCTCTGCTCCGCCTTGAAGTACTCGGGGGGAAGATTGGCGGGCACCTAATCCCTCCCCCTCTCCCCCTCCCAGGAGGCCCACCTGCGGAAGAGCTCCTCCTGAACCCTCACGGCAAGGGAAGGATCGAAGGAGGGGGGAGCCGGCTCGCCCTTGGTGGGGAGGAAGATCTTGCTCCGGGGGTCGCGGAAGGGACAGGGGGGATAGAAGGGGTGGGGTTTTCCGCTCCTCACCCCCGTTACCCCCTCCTCGGGACAGACCCTCAGCATGAAGCCCCTGCACCCCACCAGCCCCCTGAGGAGGGGGAGGTGGTCCAGCAGGTGGAAGTAGAGCTGGGAGGCTATGCACCTGAACTCCGGGGAGGATCTGACGCAGAGCCTCAGGCCGAGCAGGTTGAGGAGGGAGCGGAGGTTCATGGTGACGTGGTAGATCCCCACCGCCTGGCAGAAGGGGAGCACGTACCTGGCGGCCTCCCTGGGCACCCCCGCCTCCAGCATCCGCTCATACTCCCTGAGCGACTCCTCCACCACCCTCCAGAACCCCCTCACGCTGGGATCGTCCTCCCCCCTCCCCAGCAGGTGCCAGGGGACCACCACCTCGTACGCCCCTCCCTCCTCACCCCACCTCTGGTCCACCCTGGAGTACCTGGTGGAGTAGCCGGTGTGGCTGGCCATCCGGTGCTCCAGGAACTCCGGGGCCAGCCCCTTGGACATCTTCACGTCGAACTTCACCAGCACGTGCTCCAGGGCGGAGCCGTAGTCGTTCCTCACCATCATCCTGAAAACCTCCTCCTCCCCCAGGGTCTCGGGCACGCCGGAAAGCCTGGCGGAATAGACCACTTCCCTCCAGGCCTCCCTCCCCCCCACCACCTGGAAGTTCCAGACCAGGGGCTTGACGGCCTTTATCTCCATCCCTCTTTTCTTCTTCCTCTCTCCTTAAATCGCTCCCAGGGATCGGGGTGGAAATGCTGGGAGGCTATCTCTGGAGCTTCTTGTGGCAGAACCACCAGTCGAGGCACTCTATTTCTCCGGCCTTGGCCCTCCTAAGCCTGTCCTGTACGGCCTCGACGGTTCCGGCGGGAGGGATGATCACGTGGTCCCCCACCAGCTCGTTGTTGGGCCAGTTGGCGGGCATGGCCACCCCGTGCTTGTCGGAAAGTTGCATGGCCTCCACCACCCTCAGGATCTCGTCTATGTTCCTCCCCAGCTCCTGCGGGTAGTACAGGATGATGCGTATTTTTCCCTCCGCATCCACCACGAAGACGGCCCTGACCGTGTTGGTGCCCTTGCCCGGATGGATGAGACCCAGTCTCTCCGCCACGGCCCCGGTGTCGGCGATGATGGGGAACTGGATCTCCACCCCCAGCTTCTCCCTGATCCACTCCACCCACTTCAGGTGGGAGAAGACCTGATCCACGCTGAGGCCTATGAGCTCGCAGTTCAGGGCCCTGAACCTGTCGTACCTCCGCTGGAAGGCCACGAACTCCGTGGTACACACCGGTGTGAAGTCGGCGGGATGGCTGAAGAGCACGAACCATTTCCCGGCGTAGTCGTTCGGCAGAACCTTTTCACCGTGGGTGGTCCGAACCCTCATCTCGGGGAACCTGTCCCCCAGCAGGGGCATCCCCTTTCTTTCCTCCATCTTTTTCTCTCCCGGAGCCCCAGGCTATAAGCTTTCCCGCCTTTCTTCTGAGCGGATGTGGGTGGAGCTGAGGCCGGTGGGGGTGGTTAGGGTGAAGCTGAGCGATGAGGAGGTCAGGGAGGCCTGGAGGTCGGGAGGGGTGGAGGGGGAGGTGGAGATCTACCCGGAGTACGAGCCCGCGCTGGAGGGGATAGAGGGTTTCTCCCACCTGAGGCTGGTGGTCTGGCTCCACAAGGTGGGGGAGGAGGGGAGGAGGGTTCTGAGGGTGAGGCCCAGGAGGTGGCTCAGGCTGGGGGTGCCAGAGGAGGAGGTGCCGGAGGTGGGCGTTTTCTGCACGGATTCCCCCCACCGCCCCAACCCGGTGGGCATGACGGTGGTGAGGCTGGAGGAGAGGAGGGGCAGATTCCTCAGGGTTTCCGGTCTGGACCTGTTCGACGGGACTCCCGTGCTGGACATCAGGCCCTGCGTGCCCCGGAGGCTCTCCCCCGAGCCCACCGTTCCCGATTGGTTCAGGAGGCTGCAGGAGCTCGCGGAGCTCCGGAGAGGTGAGGGGTAGCACTTTTAAAGTGGGTAACGGAGGTGGGTGGATGGCGAAGGAAGAGGAGATGCTGGAGGAGCTGAAGCGCATAAGGGCGCTTCTGGAGCCCAAGCCCCCGCCTCCTCCGCCCAAGGGCTTCAAGGCAGAGTTCCTAGACTTCATCTCCAAGTACAAGGTGCTGGGGTTGGCCGTGGCCTTCATCTTGGGTATCTACCTGGGCGCGCTGGTTCAGGCCCTGGTGGGGGACCTGCTCATGCCCATCATCCAGCTCGTCGTCCCGGGGTCCACCTGGGAGGAGGTGGAGGTGGGACCCTTCAGGGTGGGACACTTCGCGGGCGCCCTGCTGACTTTCCTGATCGTGGCCTTAGTGGTCTTTCTCATAGTGAAGGCGAGCAAGAGGTGGGGCATAGAGTGATCCTCAGGGGACTGAGGTTTTGGGAAGGAAGGTCCTCATGAGGAGCGGGCTGGCGATGGGGGCCCTGGGAGCGGTCTTGCTTCTCATAGTCCTCGCGCTTTTCCCGCGGGGTGCAGCCCCCTCCCCCGAAATCCTCTGCGTTCACTACACCCCCTCCCCGGTGAGTTCGCTGGACCTGGAGCGGGTTTCCCTGGATGAGGTGAGGGTGACCCTGAGAAACGCGGGGAGGGCCCCCTGCAGGGTGGGAGGCCTGGTCCTGACCCTGGGAGGTAAGGAGATCTCCGGGTGGGCCTGGGGAGAGCTGCGACCCGGTGAGGAGAGGGAGTTCACCTTTCCCTGTCGCTACGTCCAGGTGGATAGGGAGGTGGGGAGCTACTCCCTCCACGGGAGGCTGAGGGTGGTGGACAGGGAGGGAAAGGTCCTGCTGGACGAGAACCTCGCCTTCTTCCTTCCCATCCTGCGGATGGGTGAAACCCTCCCCCAGGTGGACTGGACGGAGGGCGTTTCTTTCACCCCCCTCTCTTGGAGCGAGAATCGCATGGTGACCTATACCCGCTCCTACAGCTACCGTGGTCCTGAGGTGTGCACGGTGGAGGCGGATCCGGGGACCAAGTTCATCCTCCTCCACTTCAGGTACCGGAACCTCTCGGAGAGTCCCCAGAGGACTCCCTGGATAAGCTTCGGGCAGCTGGCCGCGGAAGACGGCGAACTCTATCCACTCACCCCTTACTCGGAGAGGGCGTGCTGGGTGGAGCTGAAGCCGGGGGAGGAGGTCGAGGGCTTCTTCACCTTCCAGATACCCGAAGGGAAGAAACCGCTGGAGGCCTGCTTTCAGTGCGTGAGGGCCCTCGTGAGGTTCTAGGCTGCAGGCTCAGGAGTTAGCGGGTGGTGCGGCCGGCGGGATTCGAACCCGCGTCACGGGCCCGGGGAGCCCGGGTCTTAGACCAGGCTGGACCACGGCCGCCCGATACTTCTTTCCCTGATCTCTTTAATCCTTATCCCTGGCTCTCCGCGCAGTCCTCGCACACCCACCTTCCGTTGATCTCCCTGAGCCCCTCCTTGACCTCCCCGCACACCTCGCACACGCTCCTCTCCATTTCCTCTATCCTCAGCACCTCGTGATGCTCAACGGTCTCCGCTATGTCCGGAGAGAAGGAAGCGATGTCCGAGGCCGTCACGATCCCGGCCAGCACCCCGTTCCTCACCACGGGCAGCCTCCTTATCTTGTGCCTGGTCATGAGCTTGGCGGCCTCCAGCACGTCCGAGTCCGCCTCTATCGTGATGAGCCGCTTGGACATGATATCCCCCACCTTCACCCTGCTGGCCTTCAGGTCGGCGCTGACCACCTTGGTCAGGATGTCCTGCTCGGTGAGGATCCCTATGGGTTTCCTGTTCCTCGTCACCACCACGCATCCCACGCCCTTCTCGGTCATGAGCTTGGCGGCCTTGGCTACGTTGGTGTTGGGAGTGCACGTGACCACGTTTTCGGTCATGATTTCCTTCACGGGTACGGTCTTCATGGCCCTCCCTCTCTTCTCCACACCCTATTTAATTCCTCCTTTCCAGCAGAGGGAGAGCTTGGTGCCGGTGGAGGAGTGGAAGAAGAGGGCGGCCAGGGCGGCGGCGGAGCTGGTGGAGGGGGAGGTGGTGGGGCTGGGCTCGGGAACCACGGTGGCGGAGGTGGTTAGGGTGCTGGCGGAGAAGAGGCCCAGGGCCGTCTTCATCCCCGCCTCCCGCCAGACCGAGGGATTATGCAGGAAGGGGGGACTGAAGCTGGGAACCCTGGAGGAGTACGGGGAGGTGGACCTCACCGTGGACGGGGCGGATGAGGTCACACCCCAGCTCGACCTCCTGAAGGGGGGAGGGGGGGCGCACACCAGGGAGAAGCTCCTGGCCCTATCCTCCCGGAGGCTGGTAATAGCGGTGGACAGGACCAAGCTGGTGGGAAGGCTGGGGGAGAGGAGACCGGTTCCCGTGGAGGTCCTCCCCTTCGGCTGGAGGCAGACGGCAGGGAGACTGGAGGGGCTGGGGGGGAAGGCCTCCCTCAGGCTTGCCGGGGAGGGGCCCTTCCTCACGGACAACGGAAACTACGTGCTGGACGTTTGGTTTGAGAGGATAGAGGAGCCCAGGAGGCTGGAGAGGAGGATAAACCGGGTGCCCGGGGTGGTGGAGAACGGTATCTTCCCAGGCATGGCGGATGTGGTGGTGGTGGGCCACGAGGAGGGGTGTTCCGTTCTTTGCAGCCGCAGGAAGCTGGGGGAGTGGGTGAGGGAGAGGCTCCCGAGCAAGCTATAAGGGCAGGATCTTCCTTTCTTCATTGGGCCGGGGTGGCTCAGATGGTTAGAGCGCCGGACTCATAGCCCCGCTATGAGTGCTGACCCCCGGGATGATGGGAAATCCGGAGATCGCGGGTTCGAGTCCCGCCCCCGGCACCACCCTTTTTCCCAGCCGGTCCGCTCCCTCTTAGTGCGGCTGCTCCGGCTTCCCGTCCGCCAGGCAGGAGTGGGAGGTTCCCGGAGTCTTGTATTCCGGGGGTATGGAGTGCTTGGGTTTGAGGTGCCTGAACCTTTCAACCCATCCAGCAGGAAAAGGATCTCCAGTCTTTTCCTCAGGCCAGCCTTCTCCCCCCGCTTTTTATTTCACGCCCCCCGTTTTTGGCCGGGAAAGAAGGTTTTTTGCCGGCCCTTCGGATGGAAAAGGGTGAAGCTAAGGCTTGCCCTGGTGCAGTTCGCGCGGGGAAAGGACAAGGAAGGAAACCTGGATAGGATGCTGGGGCTCCTCT
>CAZDZG010000033.1:0-6548 GCA_964509845.1 Hadarchaeota archaeon (SeqCode)
CTCCACCACCCTGGAGAGGTCTTCCAGGTAAGCCTCCAGGTCGAAAACCGGCTTCCCTCCCCTGCTCCTCACCCCCAGCAGCTTCTCCGGCGGGGGGGGAGGGAGGTCCAGGATTTCCTGCTCCAGCCTGTAAGCGGTAACGTACTCCAGCTTTCCCGGGTAGGGTGGTGAGGTGATCACGGCGTCGAAGGATTCCTCCTCCAGCTCCACCTCCCTGACGTCCCCCTCCACCACCCTGACCTCCGCCCCCCTGGTCTGCAGCCTCTCGAGGTCATCGCACATCCACCCTATCCTCCTGGCCAGGGCCTCCCGGAGGGGGGGAACCCTTCTCTCCCTCACCTTCAGCACCGCCCCGTCCCTCACGGCCCAGCTGCACTCCGCGGCGGCCAGGGCCAGCGCCGCGAGGAAAAATTCCCTCTCCCCCCCTCCCCTCTCCAGGATCCTCTCCTTGAAGAAGAGGAGGTCCTGGAGGGTGCCGGGGGGGAAGAACCTTTTGAGGAAGGGGGAAGGGGTGAGCTGGGGAGGGCGGAAGGAACTGGAGAGGAGCTCCTCCGCCCCCTTCCTCAGGGAGGGCACGTCGTAATCGGCGAGCCCCACCCTGCAGAAGAAGAGGAAGACGGGATGCACCTCATATCCCACCCCTCCCACCCCCAGCTCCTTGCAGGCGAGCAGGGTGGTCCCCTTTCCGCAGAAGGGATCCAGCACCCTGTCCTCCCTCCAGAGCCAGAGGTTCTGCAGGAGCATCACCACCAGGGGCCTGGAGAAGGCCTCCTTAAGGGGGAACCAGCCGTAGACGGGGAGCCCACGGTTGGGGAGATCGGTGGCCAGCTTGCCGAGCCTCAGGTTCTTCACCAGTTTCAAGCCCTCACCAGCTCCCTCAGGTACTCCCTCTCCTCCTCCGTGAGCTCCAGCTCCTCCGCCACTCCGTGTTTCTTCTCCGCTATGATGGCCAGGTAGCGGAGCTGCCCCCTGGTCACCCTGGAGGAGGTATGGGTCCTCAGGGCCCACTTCCTGGCCACCGAGTCCCTAACCGTTCGCTCGCGTCGGGTTTGGGCATAGAGGATGGCGGAGCTGGGATACTGAAGCCTCCGTGGGACGAACTCCCCCTCCCTCAGCAGGGAGGATCCCGAGCCCATGAGTTCCGAGGCGTAGCTCCAGAGCCCGTAGTGGCCCGTCCTCACGGCCCTGGCCAGGAAGAGGTCGGCCTTGGAGAGGGCCTCGTACAACCTGGCCCGGTCCCGCGGGTTGAGGGAGAGGGGAAGGTTCTCGCTTATCCACCCCAGCACCTCGTCGGGGGGAAGATCCAGCTCCATGAGTTTCCTCCTCCCCTCCTCCACCGAGGAGAGGTGCGGAAGGGCCCCCAGCACCGCGAAAACGTTGGTCTCCAGCTCCCTCAGGTAAAGGGCCAGGTCCTTTATCCCACATTTCTTCTTTCCCGCGCAGGAGGTCTGAAGGTCGTTGATGGCCGCCCTGGCATCGCCCCTGGCGGCCTCCGCTATTCTCCTCAGGGCCAGGGGCTCGGCCTCTATTCCCTCCTCCCTGCAGATCCTGCGCAGGATCTCCTCTATCTCCGAGGGGGTGAGGCGCCTGAAGTTGACCTCCAGGCACAGCTTCCTGAGGTCGGCGGGAAGGGCCCTGGGATCGTTGGCGGTGAGGATGAGGGGGTTGACGGTGGTCTGCAGGATCTCCTTCACCGCCCTGTGCCCTCCCCTGTCCTGCTGCGGGTGGAGGTTGTCGGCCTCGTCCAGCACCACCAGCCTCCTCTCCCCACCCGTCAGGGTCCCCGTCACCGCGGCCTCCCCGGCCACCCTCTTCAGCACCTCAAAGGTGCGCTGGTCGCTGGCGTTGAGCTGGATGAGGTCCCAGCCCATCTCCCTTGCCACGGCCTGCGCCGCCGTGGTCTTCCCCGAGCCAGGGGGACCGTAGAGCAGCAGGGCCTTTTTCTCCGGGCTCCCCCTCCTCCACCCCTCCATCCACTGCCTTATCCGCTGGAGGGCGGCCTTCTGCCCCACCATCTCCGCAAGCCTCGTCGGTCTGTACTTCTCCGCCCAGGGTAGGGACACCGTAGGAGATGGTCGGGCAACGATTTTACCCCAACGGTTTTAGCCAGAGAAAGGATTAGGGGGTAGGCTTGAGGCTGGCGGTGATAGGAGACACCCACCTCGGGGCCAAGTGGGGAACGGCCAGGGAGGGGGATTCCTTCGAGCAGGCGGAGGAGGCGCTGCGCAGGGCGGTCAGGGAGGGGGCCGACCTCATCCTCCTGCTGGGGGACCTCTTCGACAGCCGTACCCCCAGACCCGAGGTCTGGACCAGGGCCATGAGGATCTTCACCCTGCCCAGGGTGGAGAAGGGGGGACTGAGGCTGGTGGGGGTGATGGGGAAGGATGAGGGGGAGATCTCCCCCCTCTCCCTGCAGGGGGTGCCCGTGGTGGCCCTGCACGGGAACCACGAAAGCAGGACGGAGGGTCTGAAGAACCCGGTGGAGGTTCTGGAGGCGGCGGGGATGCTGATTCACCTCCACAGGGAGACGGTGATCTTTGAGGGGGAGGACGGAAGGGTGGCGGTGCACGGGATGAGCTACGTTCCGGAGAGGTACGCCAGGAGCCTCCTCCAGACCTGGGATCCCAGGCCGGTGGAGGGGGCTCTCAACGTGCTCATGCTCCACCAGTCCCTGGGGCAGTTCGTCTTTTCCCGGGAGGAGAGGCCAGGCCTCTCCCCGGAGGACCTTCCCCCCGGCTTCGACCTCTACCTCTGCGGGCACGTTCACTGCCGGGCGGAGGCCTCCCTGCGCGGCAGGCCCCTCCTCTTCCCAGGGAGCACCGAGCGAACCCAGCTTCTGCCGGAGGAGGCGCAGCTCAGGAAGGGCTTTTACCTGGTGGAGGAGGATGGATATCGCTTCGTGGAGCTCGAGACCCCCAGGGACTTCTTCTACGAGGAGGTGGAGGCCGGGGGGAAGGATGTGCTGACCCTCCAGCGGGAGATCAGGGAGAGGGTGGAGGCCCTGCTTTCCAGGGAGAGGAGGAACAGGAGCAAGCCCCCCCTCATCCGCCTGAAGCTGAAGGGGAGGCTGGCCAGGGGTAAGAAGAGCGATCTGGATCCCTTCTCCCTGGAGGAGGAGTTTTCGGACAGGGCCCTGCTGGTGGTGAGCAGGGAGGAGCTCTCCTCCTCCTCCGAGCCGGAGGGAGGGGAGTGGCTGAGGAGGATGGAGGAGACGGCGACCATCGAGGAGAGGACCCTCCGCCTTCTCGAGGAGCAGCTCTCCCAGCTGGGGTATTCCTTCGGGCTGGAGGCGAGGAGCCTCTACCACCTCCTGCTGGAGGGGAAGGAAGAGGAGGTGGAGGAGAAGGTGAGGGCCTACGTGAGGAGGATGGTGGAGCTGGAGCTGGAGGGAGGGCGGTGATCACCAGGGTCAGGCTCAGGAACTGGAAGTCGCATGCCGATACCGAGCTCAGGCTGGGGGACGGCACCAACCTGCTGGTCGGGGGGATGGGGAGCGGGAAGAGCAGCGTGCTGGAGGCCATCTCCATGGGCCTCTTCGGCACCGTTCCAGGCCTGAGGGAAAGGGGGCTCAGGCTGGAGGACCTCATCAGGAACAGGCCCGAGCCCTCGGACTCGGCGGAGGTGGAGGTGGGCTTCCTCACCCCAGAGGGGGAGGAGTACGTGGTGAGGAGGGTGATAAGGAGGAAGGGGGCCACCTTCTCCGAGCTCCGCAGGGCGGACGGGCAGGTGGTGGAGACCGAGAGCTCGCAGAAGGTCACGGAGAGGGTGGAGAAGCTGTTGGGCGTGAGCTACGAGCTCTTCGAGAGGGCGATCTACTCCCAGCAGAACAGGCTCGATTACTTCCTTTCCCTCCGCCCCTCCGAGAGGAGGAAGAAAATAGACGAGCTGATGGGGATGGACAAGCTGGAGGAGGCCAGGCAGAGGCTCGGCACCCTCTCCCGCCGCCTGGCCAGGGAGGCGGAGGAGAGGGGGAGGGAGGTTAGGGAGGGGAGGAGGGAGGAGCTCCTGGAGCAGCTGAGGGTGCTGGAGGAGGAGATGAGGGAGGGCGAGCGGAGGCTGGAGGAGCTCAGGAGGAGGGAGCTGGAGCTCTCCTCCAGGGTTCAGGAGCTGGGCAGGAGGCTGGAGGAAATGGAGGGGCTGAGGAGGAGACTGGAGGAGCTGAGGAGGAGGGCGGGGGAGGAGGAGGCCAGGATGAGGGAGCTGGGGAGAAGGCTGGAGGAGGTGGAGGCGGGGCTGGGAGGGCCCCCACGGCTCGAGGAGCTGGAGAGGGAGGCCAAGGAGGCGGAGGAGGCCTACGCCGGGGCGGTGAGGAGGGAGGAGGAACTGGGGGCCAGGCTGGCGGAGGCGGAGGGGAGGGCGGGGAGCCTCAGGGGGGAGCTGAAGACCCTAAGGGACAGGGAGGAGGGGCTGAGGAGGGAACTGAGGGAGAAGGAGGAAAAGGAGAGGGAACTGAGGGGGCTGGAGGGCCTTCCCCTCAAGCTCGAGGAGGTGAGGGCGGAGGGAAGGAGGCTGAGGGAGGAGCTGGCCAGGGTGGAGGCCAGGCAGGAGGAGGTGAGGAGGGGGCTGGAGGAGCTCTCCAGGGCCGGCCCCGTCTGCCCCGTGTGCGAGACCCCGCTGGGGGAGGAAAAGAAGGAAGAGCTGAGGGCCAGGCGCCAGCGGGAGCTGCAGGAGCTGGAGAGGAGGAGGGAGGAGCTGGAGGAGGCCAAGAGGGAACTGGAAGAGGAGGAGAGGAGGCTGCAGGGGGAGGAGAGGAGGATGAGGAGGCTGGAGGGGGAGGTGGCGGGCCTTTCCAGGCTGAGGGGGGAGCTGGAGGAGGTGGTGAGGAGGAGGGAGGAGAGGGGGAGGGAGCTGGAGGCCCTGGAGAGGGAGCTGGGGAACCTGAGGGAGGAGCACCGGAAGGCCAGGAGGGGAAGGGAGGAGGCGGAGGGGAGGAGGAGGGAGGCCCTGGAGAGGTGGAAGCTGGGGAAGGAATTTGAGAGGCTGCAGAGGGAGCTGAGGGAAATCAAGCTGCGCCACCTGAAGCTGAGGAGGGAAGTGTGGGGGCTGGAGAGGGAGTACAGGGAGGAGGAGGAGAGGAGGACGAGGGAGGAGTACCAGGTCCTTTCCTCCGAGCTGGGGAGGATCAGGGGGGAGCTGGGGGCGCTGGAAAAGCTGGTGGAGGAGAGGAGGGGGAGGGCGGAGCTCCTCGGGAGGGAACTGAGGGAGCTGAGGAGGAAGGAACTGGAGTCCCTGAGGCTGAGGGAGGCCTCGGAAGCCCTCTCCCTTCTCCAGCAGGCCCTTCAGAGGACCCAGGCCGTGATGCGCTTTCTCTTCGTGCAGAGGGTGAACGAGCTCATGGAGGACCTCTGGGCGGAGGTCTACCCGTACGGCGATTATACCTCCCTCAGGCTCTCCGTGGGGGAGGGGGGAGATTACGAGTTCGAGCTCAGGGACAGGAGGGGGAACTGGCTCTCCGTGGAGGGGGTGGCCAGCGGCGGGGAGAGGACCGATGCCTGCTTCGTGATGAGGGTGGCCCTGGCCCTGGCCCTGGCCCCCAAGCTGGGCTGGATCGCGCTGGACGAGCCCACCCACAACCTGGACGCCGAGGCCATTCAGGAGCTCGCCAGGGTGCTCCGCGAGCGCCTCCCCTCCCTCGTTCGCCAGGTCCTCCTCATCACCCACGAGGAGAGGCTGGAGGCTGCCGTGAGCGGCTACCTCTATCGCTTCCACCGGGACAAGGAGAGGGAGGGTCCCACGGTGGTGGAGCAGGTCCCCCTCCCCCCTGCGTTTTAAGGGGGCAGGCCAAAGGTAGGGGATGGGCAAGAAGGGAGTTAGGAGGTACCTCTGGGGGGTGGTGGCCCTCCTCCTCATCCTCTCCGCCTCCCTTGCCGTGATGGGGTACCAGGGGAGGGAGAGGGTGGCGGTGATAAGGATAGAGGGGGAGGTGCAGGACTTCAGTCACGCCGATCTCCTCTACAAGGCCCTGAGGGACCAGCGGGTGAAGGCGGTGGTGGTGGAGGTGAACAGCCCGGGGGGGACGGTGCAGGCCTGCTTCGAGACGGAGGAGGTCATGCGCCAGCTGAGGAAGGAAAAACCGGTGGTGGTCACGTGCGGGGAATACGCCACCTCCGGGGCCTATCTCTTCTCCTCCGCCGCCAGCTACATCTTCGCCAGGAGCACCACCCTCACCGCCGGGCTGGGGGTGATAGCCATCTGGGTGAGCTACGAGAACTGGCTGGAGAAGGAAGGGATAAGGTACTACAGGTGGTGCACGGGGCAGCTGAAGGACCTGGGGGCGCCCTACCGGGGTCCCACCGAGGAGGAGAACCGCTACCTGCAGAGCCTGGTGGAGAACCTGCTGGAGGAGGCGATAGGGCGCATCAAGCGGAACCGTCCCGGCCTGGAGAACGTGCTGGAGTCCCTCAGGGACGGCTCCACCCTGTACGGGAAGGAGGCCCTGGAGCGGGGGCTGGTGGACAACCTGGGGACCTTTGAGGATGCGGTGAGGAAGGCCGGGGAGCTGGCGGGCCTGAGGAAGGGATCGTATCGTCTGGTCTACCTAAGATGAG
>CAZDZG010000033.1:6648-11437 GCA_964509845.1 Hadarchaeota archaeon (SeqCode)
TTTCTTCCGGCACCCGGAGAACCACCGTCCGGGGACCAGAAAGGTTATAAAGAGGGGGAAAGGAAGCGATGGGATGGCTTCCAGGGGAAGGGGAAGGCTGATCAACAGGCCAAGCAAGACGGGGAACAAGGAGTATGACAAGTTTTTCATTTACCTCCCCACCGAGCTGGTGAGGGACTCCTCCTTCCCCTTCAAGCCTGGAGACTACGTGGAAGTGGAGATAGACGCCAGGAGGAGGGAACTCAGGGTCAGGAAATACCAGTAGGCCTTCCCCCGGCGCAGAGCTCCAGGAAGTACTCGTGTATCCTGGTGTCGGGGGTGAGCTCGGGATGGAAGCTGAAGGCCAGTCTCTTCCCCTGCCTCACCCCCACGATCCTCCCCTCCAGCTCCGCCATGACCCTGGCCTCCCCCCACACCCGCTCCACCACCGGTGCCCTGATGAAGACTCCAGGGAAGGGCCCCCCTTTCAGTCCCTTTACCCTCACGTCGGCCTCGAAGGACTCCCTCTGCCTTCCAAAGGCGTTCCTCACCACCTTCATGTCCATGAGCCCCAGCAGGGGCTGCCCCGTCCTCTGTACCTGCTCATCCCCCTCGCTGGCGAGCAGGATGAGTCCCGCGCAGGTGCCCATCACGGGAAGCCCCCCCTTCACCTCCTCCCTTATCTCCTCGAAGAGTCCCGTGACCAGCAGCAGCCTGCCTATGGTGGTGCTCTCCCCCCCTGGCAGGATGAGGCCGTCCAGCCCCTCCAGCTGTTCCTTCCTGCTCACCCAGACCACCTCCCCCCTCCTCCCCAGCTTCCTCAGGGCCTTTTGGGTGGAATGAAGGTGTTCGGAAACGGCCCCCTGGAGCCCCAGGACGCCTATCCTCAAGGGCTCACCGGGCTCAGATTCCCCTGACCTGGAGAAGCTCCTCGGGACGCAGTCCCCTGACGTCTATCCCCTTCATGGGGGTGGGGAGGTTCGTGCAGGCCCGCAGAACCGCCTGGGGATCGTCGTAGTATCTGGTGGCCTCCACGATGGCCCTGGCCATGCGCGGGGGATCGGAGGACTTGAAGATGCCCGACCCCACGAAGATCCCGTCCACCCCCAGCTGCATCACCAGCGAGGCATCGGCCGGGGTGGCTATCCCCCCGGCGCAGAACCAGACCACGGGCAGCCTTCCCAGCCTCGCCACCTCCCTCACCAGCTTCACCGGCACCCCGTATTCCCTGGCCTTGGCCTCCAGTCCCTTCCTGTTCAGCCTCCTGAGCTCCTCTATCTGGCGGAGGGTGAGCCTGATATGCCTCACCGCCTCCACGATGTTCCCCGTCCCCGCCTCCCCCTTCGTCCTTATCATGGCCGCCCCCTCGTGGATCCTCCTCAGGGCCTCCCCCAGGTCCCTGGCCCCGCAGACGAAGGGGACCCTGAACTTCCGCTTGTCGATGTGGCATTCCTCGTCGGCGGGGGTGAGCACCTCCGACTCATCTATCATGTCCACCCCCAGGGCCTCCAGGACCTGGGCCTCAGCGAAGTGCCCTATCCTGCACTTCGCCATCACGGGTATGGACACGGCGTCCATGATCTCCTTGATGCGGGCGGGATCGGCCATCCTGGCCACCCCCCCGGCCTTCCTGATGTCGGCCGGAACGGCCTCGAGCGCCATCACCGCCACCGCCCCGGCCTCCTCCGCTATCCTGGCCTGTTCGGGGGTGGTGACGTCCATGATGACCCCTCCCTTGCACATGCTGGCGAAGCCCCTCTTCAGCCTCTCCGTCCCGAAGAGCCTGAGGCCCTTCATCGTTTCTACACTCTCCCTCCCCCCCTTAAAGCCTTCCCCGGGGAGAAAGGAAAGGGGTGACCTTGAGGTGTGGGGTGTGCGGGAGGGAGGCGCCCATCCTCTCCTCCGTGCTGGGGGTGTGTCCCTCCTGCGTGAGGGAGCGCTTTGAGGAGGCCAGGCCCTGGATAGAGGCCGCCCACGCCAGGGTCAGGGTGGGGAGGGGTCTTCCCCCCACGGTCCCCTCGGGCCCCGGGGTTCCCTGCGAGGGGTGCGGCAACAACTGCAGGATTCCCAAGGGGGGAGTGGGGTACTGCGGGCTGGTGAGGAACGAGGACGGGAGGCTGGTCAGGGTCCTGGGCACCCCGGAGAGGGGGCTGGTGAGCTGGTACCTGGATCCCCTCCCCACCAACTGCGTCCCGGCGGAGTTCTGCGCCGGCTCGGGAGGGGCGGGCTATCCCAAGTGGTGCCGCACCCCGAGGGGAGACCTGGGATACTTCAACCTGGCCATCTTCCTGGGCAGCTGCACCTACGACTGTCTCTTCTGTCAGAACTTCACCTTCCAGTCCATGCTCTCCCGCGGGGGTCCGGTGGCGGGACCTGAGGAGCTGGCGGGGGAGGCGAGCGAGAGGGTGGGCTGCGCCTGCTACTTCGGGGGCGATCCCTCCAGCCAGATGCCCTTCGTCCTTTCCTCCGCCAGGGCCCTGAGGAAGAGGGCGGAGGAGGAGGGGAGGCTGCTGAGGATATGCCTGGAGACCAACCTGAACCAGCATCCCAGGGACCTGGAGGAGGTGGCGGAGATATGCCTGCTCAGCGGAGGGGGAATAAAGGCCGACCTGAAGTGCTGGTCGGAGGAGATGCTTTACGCCCTCTCGGGGGTGAGGACCAGGGCCCCTTACCGGAACTTCGAGCGGCTCTCCAGGCTCCACCCGGAGAGGCCGGAGGTGCCCTTCCTCAGGGCCAGCACCCTCCTGGTCCCCGGATACGTGGACGAGGAGGAAATAAGGGCCCTGGCCTCCTTCATAGCCGATCTGGATCCCACCATCCCCTATGTCCTCCTGGCCTTTCACCCCACGCACTGGATGAGCGACCTCCCTTACACCCGCAGGAAGGAGGCGGAGAGGTACCTGGAGGTCTGCAGGAGGGAGGGTCTGACGAAGGTGAGGATAGGGAATCCCTGGCTGCTCAGGTAGGTTTATCGCCGGGAGGGGGAGAGAAGAGAGGATGGAGGTGCACCTGGCGGAGAACGCGGCGGGGGTCTTCGCCTTCCGCGGGGAGGAGCTGCTGGCCTTCAGGACCTTCGGGGCCGGGGAGGCGGGAAGGAGGCTGAGGGAGGTGGGCAGGGGAATCCCCACCCCCCAGCACCTCCAGCTGGTGGGGGAGCTGGCGGAGCGGGGATACAGGGAGTTCGTGGTGGAGGAGGAGGGGCTGGCCAGGGGGCTCAGGGAGAGCTTTCCCGGGCTCAGCTTCCGCTGGGAGTTTCCGAGCCGGGGAGGGGAGAAACTGAGGAGGGAGGGAGGGAGGCTGGCGCTGGCCTGCGGGGTGGAGCTGCGGGAGAGGGAGAGGGAGGTGGCGCTGGAGCTCGCCAGGGAGGAGGTGGGGAGGAGGATGGCGGAGAGGGACAGGACGGTGGTGAGCGCCTCCAGGCTGCTGGAGGAGGTGGACAGGACCCTGAACCTGCTGGCGGGCCTCCTGAGGGAGTGGTACTCCCTGCACTTCCCCGAGCTGGCGGAGATGGTGAGGGATCACGAGCGCTACGCCAGGCTCCTGGTGGCGCTGGGGGAGAGGGGGGAGTTCACGGAGGAAAGGCTGAGGGGAATGGGCCTCTCCCCCGACGAGGCCAGGAGGATTTCCTCCGCTGCCAGGAACTCGCTGGGGGCGGAGATGGGGAAGGAGGACCTGGAGATGGTGAGGGGGGTGGGGGAGGCGGTGCTGGAGCTTTACTCCCTGCGAGGCAGGCTGGCCGAGTACCTGGACCGGAGGATGGAGGAGGTGGCCCCAAACCTCAGGGCGGTGGTGGGAGGGGTGCTGGGGGCCCGCCTCCTCTCGCTGGCGGGGGGGCTGGAGAGGCTGGCGAGGATGCCCTCCAGCACCATCCAGGTGCTGGGGGCGGAGAAGGCCCTGTTCAGGGCCCTGCGCTCCAAGGGGAAGCCGCCCAAGCACGGGGTGATCTACCGCTTTCCACCCCTCCGCTCCGCCCCCAAGAAGCTCAGGGGGAAGATAGCCAGGGCGGTGGCGGGCAAGGTCAGCATAGCGGCCAGGGTGGACCTGCTGGGCGGGGGGTACGTGGGAGACAGGCTCTCCGCCGAGCTGGAGAGGAGGCTGGAGGAGATAAGGAGGGGGAGGAAGTGAGGGTGGAGGTGCAGGAGGGGTTCCCGGGGGTGTACTGGCTCAGGTTCCCGGAGGGGAGGAAGCTCGCCACCAGGAACGCCGTGCCGGGACAGAGGGTTTACGGGGAGGAGCTCGTGGAGGTGGGGGGAGTGGAGTACAGGATCTGGGACCCCTACCGGAGCAAGCTTGCCTCCGCCCTGCACCTGGGCCTCAGGGAGATGCCCATCCGCCCCGGCTCGAGGGTCCTGTATCTGGGGGCTGCCTCGGGAACCACGGCCAGCCACCTCTCGGACGTGGTGGGGGAAGGGGGGAGGATATGGTGCGTGGAAGTCTCCTACCGCCCCATGAGGGACCTCCTCCGCCTCTGCGAGAGCAGGAGGAACCTGATCCCCATCCTGGCGGACGCCAGGTTTCCCTCCTCCTACCGCTTCCTGGTGGGGGAGGCGGACGTGATCTACCAGGACGTGGCCCAGCCCGATCAGGCGGAGATCCTGCGAAGGAACCTCGCCGCCTTCCTCAGGCCGGGGGGATGGGCCCTCTTCTTCGTGAAGGCTAAGAGCATAGACGTCACCAGGGACTCCAGCGAGATCTTCGGGGAGGAAAGGAAGAAGCTGGGTGAGGGGGTGGAGGTGGTGGAGCAGAGGATCCTGCATCCCTACGAAAAGGACCATGCCCTGCTGCTCCTCAGGAAGAGTTTTTAGCGGGC
>CAZDZG010000034.1:0-11434 GCA_964509845.1 Hadarchaeota archaeon (SeqCode)
TCCGCCCTCTCCACCAGCTCCCTGGGGGCGTACCTTCCCGTCACGACCACATCCGTCCGCTCCGGCAGCTCGTCCAGCAGCCTCAGCACCTCCCCCACGTCCGCCAGCCCCCAGGCCAGGGCCAGGTTCAGCTCGTCCAGGATGAGGAGGTCCGGCTTCTTCCTCCTGGCCACCTCCCTGGCGAACTCCAGTCCCTTCCTCACCAGCTCCCTGTCCTCCTCCCCCAGCTCCGCCTTCCTCCTCCATCCCTTCCTGCCGAACTGGTGGATCTCGTAGTAGGGGGCCAGCCTCCTCCTCACCTTATACTCCCCGAGGTCCTTCCACCACTTGAGGAACTGGATGATGACCACCTTCTTCCTCTGCCCCACCGCCCTCAGGGCCAGCCCCAGCGCCCCCGTGGTCTTGCCCGCCCCCGTCCCCGTGAGGACGTAAACCTCTCCCATGTCAGAAGGCGCAGGCCGGGGTGGGGCATCCCCCGGAGTACTCCGGCCCGGCCACCAGGTGTCCTGGCTCCGAGAAGTACAGCACCTGCCTCTCCCTGCTCCCGTAGCGGTACACCGTGATGCCCTTGCACCTCAGCCTGTAAGCCAGCTCAAAAACCTTCCTCACCTCTTCCTTCCCGGCGTGAGCGGGAAGGTTGACGGTCTTGCTCACGCTGTTGTCCACGTGCTTCTGGAAGGCCGCCTGCATGCGGACGTGCCACTCCGGGGAGATGTCGAAGGCGGTCCTGAAAACCTCCCTCACGTCCCTGGGAACCTCCTCCAGCCCCTGCACGCTTCCCCCCCTCCTGGCGATCTTCTCCAGCAGGGAGGTGCTGTAGAAGCCCCTCTCCTTGGCCACCCTCTCGAAGAGGGGGTTCACCTCGAAGAGCCTGGTCCCCTCCAGCACGTTCCTCATGAAGGAGAGGGCGAAGAGGGGCTCTATCCCGCTGGAGCAGCCGGCTATGATGCTGATGGTTCCGGTGGGGGCTATGGTGGTGACGGTGGCGTTCCTGAGGGAGGGGTACTTCCCCTTCCACACGCTCCTTTCGAAGTGCGGGAAGGACCCCCTCCTCTCCCCCAGCTCCACCGACTCCCTCCTGGCCCTGTCCGAGATGAAGCCCATGACCTTCTCCGCGAGGTGCAGGGCCTCCTCGGAGTCGTAGGGGATGCCAAGCCTGATCAGCAGGTCGGCGAACCCCATCACCCCCAGCCCTATCTTTCTGGTGAGCTTGGTCATCCTCTCTATCTGGGGCAGGGGGAAGCGGTTCACCTCTATCACGTTGTCCAGGAACCTCACCGCTATCCTGGTGATCTCCTCCAGTTTTTCCCAGTCCACCTCCCCCCCCTTCACCATCCTGGAGAGGTTGATGCTGCCCAGGTTGCAGGACTCGTAGGGGAGGAGGGGCTGCTCCCCGCACGGGTTGGTGGCCTCTATCCTGCCCAGCTCGGGGGTGGGGTTGTGCCTGTTGATCTCGTCTATGAAGATGATCCCGGGATCCCCCACCCTCCAGGCGCTCTCCACCATCTCCTCCCAGACCTCCGCGGCGGGAATCCTGCGCACCACCTCCCCGTTCCTGGGGTTGATGAGCTCGTACTCCTCCCCCCTCCGCAGCCTCTCCATGAAATCGTCCGTCACCGCCACCGAGAGGTTGAAGTTGGTGAGCCTTCCCTCCTCCCGCTTGGCGTTGATGAACTCCAGGATGTCGGGATGGTCCACCCTCAGGATGCCCATCATGGCCCCCCTCCGCTTTCCCCCCGCCTTGATCACCTCCGTGGCCACGTCGAAGATCCTCATGAAGGAAACGGGACCCGAGGCCACCCCCTTGGTGGACCTCACCACATCCCCGCTGGGCCTGAGCCTGGAGAAGTCGAAGCCCACCCCTCCCCCCGTCTTCTCTATCAGGGCCATGGCCTTCAGGGCGTCGAAGATGCTCTCCAGGGAATCCTCCACGGGAAGGACGAAGCAGGCGGAGAGCTGCCCCAGCGGGGCCCCGGCGTTGAAGAGGGTGGGGGAGTTGGGGAGGAACTCCAGCCTGCTCATCACCCGGTAGAACTCCTCCTCCGCCCTCCCGGGCTCCTCGTCGACCTCGGCCACGGCCCTGGCCACCCTCCTGAACATCCCTGCCGGGGTCTCCACCACCCTCCCCTCCTCGTCCCTGAGCAGGTACCTCCGGCGGAGCACCTCCAGGGCGTTGGCGGAGAGCTTGGGTTCCTCCACCAGCCCCAGCTCCTCCCTGAGCCTCCTCAGCTCGGCCTTCTTCCTGCGGTAGCTCTCGTACTCCTCCGCCACCCTGGCATAGCCCTCCCTCCTGAGGGTGGCCACCACCAGGTCCTGGATCTCCTCCACGGAGGGGGTGCCGCCGGGATGGCTTTTCTCAAGAGAGCGCAGGACCTCGCGGGAGATCCTCTCGGCCTCCTCCCTCCCCCCCTCCCCCACCGCCACCATGGCCTTGTGAACGGCGTCGGTGATCCGCTCCGGCCGGAAGGGCACGATCCTTCCGTCCCTCTTGCGGACCCCGGAGGGGATCATCCTACCCTTTTCCCACCGGCGGGATATAACCCTAAGATTTTAGGGGAAAGAAGTGAAAGGGGAAAGATGGCCTGGGACGCGGGGATGGAGAGCTTCCTGCTCTGGATACTCCTGCTCTTCTTCCTCGGGGTGCTGTGGAGCTACCTCACCCCGCAGATGATGTCCCTCCAGTCCAACCTCCTCCTCTCCAGGGTGAAGAAGTCGGTGAGGGAGCTGGAGGAGTGGGCCAGGGAGACCAGGAGGATAGCCCTCCTCTCCCTGCAGAAGCACGGGAGGACCAAGCGGGACCTGGAGGAGGAACTGGGGAACTTCCTGGAGTTCTTCGCCATCGAGCCCGTCTCCGATGATCCCGTGGGGGTGCTCAGGAGGCTGGATCACATCCTGGACGTGAGGAAGAAGAGGTTCGAGGAGGCGGTCTCCCACCTCGCCCCGGGGGCCGATCCCGAGCAGGCGGCCACGCTGGAGATGGTGATAGAGGGGGCCATGGCCAGCCACTACCTCTACCGCGTGGTCAGGCACTTTTTCCTGCTGGCGGAGAAGACCAAGAGCTACCAGCTGGCCATGGCCATCCAGATGTACATGCCCCTGTTCAGGGAGTACGCCAAGGCCTACAGGGATGCCACCAAGGTCTTCGCGGAGGGAAAGCCGATAGGGGACGGGGTGGGGGCGCTGGTGGCCGCCAAGTTCTTCAACGGGGCGAAGGTGAGGGAGCCCGTGAAGGACACGGTGGTGGGGGAGGTGGAGTTCGAGGGCCGCAGGCTCCTGGTGGTGAAGGCCAAGGGTCCGGGGGGAAGGGTGGGGAAGCCTGGGGAGCTCATAAGCAGGCTGGTGAGGGGGAGGAGGATAGCCAGGATCATCATGGTGGACGCGGCCCTGAAGCTGGAGGGGGAGAGGAGCGGGGAGGTGGTGGAGGGGGTGGGGGCGGCCATAGGAGGACCGCCCACGGAGAAGTACAAGATAGAGGAGGTGGCGGTGAAGCACCGGATCCCCCTCGATGCCATCATCGTGAAGGAGTCGTTCAGGGAGGCCATCACCGAGATGAACAGCAGGATAGCCAGAGCGGCGGATGAGGTGGTGGAGAGGATAAAGAGGGCGATAAGGGAGAGGACGAAGAAGGGGGACTGGGTGATCGTGGCGGGGATAGGGAACACGCTGGGGATAGGGCAGGGGGGGGAGCTTCCCAAGGACTTTCCCCCTCCCAGGGAGGAGGAGGGAATAGAGTCCAACAAGCTATTTATTCCTGCCTAAGGTAGGGGGTGGGCATGCACCGCTACAAGCACATCTCCGACGTGGAAAGGCTGATGTGGAAGACGGACAGGATAAGGAACATAGGGATAGTGGCCCATGTCGATCACGGAAAGACCACCCTCACCGATTCCCTGGTGGCGGCCTCGGGCATCATAAGCTTCGAGCTGGCCGGGCAGCAGCTCTTCACCGACTTTCTGGAGATAGAGCAGCAGCGGGGGATCACGGTCCAGACCTCGGCCGTGAGCCTGGTGCACAGGCTGGGGGAGGAGGAGTACCTGATCAACCTGCTGGACACGCCCGGGCACGTGGACTTCACGGGGGACGTGACCAGGGCGCTCAGGGCCATAGACGGGGTGATCGTGGTCATGGATGCCGTGGAGGGGATCATGCCCCAGACCGAGACCGTGGTGCGCCAGGCCCTCCAGGAGTACACCCGCCCCGTCCTCTTCATCAACAAGGTGGACAGGCTCATAGATGAGCTCAAGCTCCCCCCCGAGGCCATCCAGGCCAGGCTGGCCAGGCTGATCGTTCAGTTCAACGAGCTCATCAAGAAGTACGCTCCCAAGGAGCTGGCGGACAGGTGGCAGGTGAAGGTGGAGGATGGATCCGTGGCCTTCGGCTCGGCCAAGGAGAAGTGGGCCCTCTCCGTCCCCCAGATGAAGAAGAAGAACATCACCTTCAAGGAGGTGCTGGAGGCCTCCAGGGAGGGGAGGAGGGAGGAGCTGGCCAAGCAGATCCCGGTCTACGAGGTGGTGCTGGACATGGTGGTGAAGCACCTGCCCAACCCGCTGGAGGCCCAGCGGCTGCGCGTCCCCAAGCTCTGGAAGGGGGACCTGAACAGCGAGCTCGGGAGGGCCATGCTCTCCTGCGATCCCTCCGGGAAGCTCTGCATGGTGATCACCGACATCATCGTGGACGAGCAGGCGGGGGTGATCTCCACCGGCAGGGTCTTCTCGGGAACGGTGGAGAAGGGAAAGACCGTGAGGCTGGTGGGGGCCAAGCAGGAGGCCAGGATCCAGCAGGTGGGCATCTACATAGGGCCCAGGAGGGAGGTGGTGGAGAAGGTACCGGCAGGGAACATAGCGGCGGTGATAGGGATGAAGGAGGCGGTGGTGGGGGAGACGCTGGTGGAGGCGGGGGTGGAGGCGGTGGGCTTCGAGGAGCTGAGGTACATAAGCGAGCCCGTGGTCACGCTGGCCATCGAGCCCAAGAACTTCCAGGACCTGCCCAAGCTGGTCAGCCAGCTGAACAAGATAGCCAGGGAGGACCCCAACGTGAGGGTCAAGATAAACGAGGAGACGGGCGAGTACCTCATCTCGGGCATGGGGGAGGTTCACCTGGAGATCGTGGAGTACAAGCTGAAGGAGGCCGGGCTGGAGATCAAGACCTCCGAGCCCCTGGTGGTTTACCGGGAGACCATCACGGAGAGGGCCGGGCCGGTGGAGGGGAAGTCGCCCAACAAGCACAACCGCTTCCTGATAAGCGTGGAGCCCCTGGAGCCCGAGGTCCTGCAGGCCATAGACGAGAAGAAGATCACGGACAAGCAGGATCCCAAGGAGAGGGCGGCCATCCTGAGGAAGCTGGGCTGGAGCGCGGACGCGGCCAGGAGGGTGATGGCGGTGGTGGGGGGGAACGTGCTGGTGGACATGACCAAGGGCATCCAGTACATGGGGGAGGTGGAGGACTACGTGAGGGAGGCCTTCGCGCAGGTGGCCAGCGAGGGGCCGGTGATGAGGGAGCCGCTCCGGGGGGTGAAGGTGATCATCAACGATGCCGTCCTGCACGAGGACTCGGTCCACCGCGGACCCGCCCAGATCATACCGGCCGTGAGGAGGCCCATCCAGGCCTGCATCCTGATGGCCAATCCCGTCATCCTGGAGCCCCTCTTCAGGCTGGAGGTCCGCGTCCCCACCGACTTCATGGGAGGGGTGATAAAGGTGATCCAGGGGAGGAGGGGGAGGATCATGGCCATGGAGCCGGAGGGGGAGGCCGTAACGCTCATCAGGGCCCTCCTCCCCGTGGCCAACTCCTTCGGGCTGGCGGCGGAGCTGCGCTCGGAAACGGAGGGAAGGGCCCTGTGGGCCACGGAGTTCGAGCGCTTCGAGAGGCTCTCTCCGGAGCTGCAGGCGCAGGTCATCATGAACACGAGGAAGAGGAAGGGACTGAAGCTGGAGGTTCCCAAGCCGGAGGAGTTCATGGACTAGCCCGGGATGGTGATGGAGCCACCGGCCAGGGTCTGGGTGTACGGGGACAGGGGTCTGGTGATGGAGGAGGAGCAGGCCAACAGGCTGTACCAGAAGGGGGCCTTCGGGAAGCCCCTGAGCGGGGGAAGGCTGCAGCTCTCCCCCCTGGAGATCCTCTACCTGCTCGAGAACGAGAAGGTGGAGGTGGTGGAGGGGAGATCGGGGAAGGTGCTGGGGTGGGAGGAGCTGTGCAGGAGGTTCGGGAGGAAGGACCCGGAGCTCATGCTGAAGTACCGGGTCTACGCCGATCTCCGCTCCAGGGGGTACGTGGTGAAGACGGGCCTGAAGTTCGGCTCCCACTTCCGGGTCTACGGGAGGGGGGAGAGGCCGGGGGAGGTTCACTCCAGGTACCTGGTCCACGCCATCAGGGAGGGAACCAGGCTCTCCCCTCCCGAGCTGGCCAGGGCCGTGAGGCTGGCGCACTCGGTGAGGAAGGTCATGATCTTTGCGGTGGTGGACGACGAGGGTGACGTGACCTACTACTCCCTGAGGAGGGAAAAGCCGTGAGGGGACTGGATCCGTGGGGGACGGGCCTACCGGAGGACTACGCCAGGCTCATGCAGGAGTTCGGGATAGGGGACTTCAGGGAGCTCCTCCCCCGCATCCCCGATCCCCTCCCCCTCATGACCAGGGGGGTGATCTTCGGCCACCGGGACTTTGAGAGGGTGCTGGACAGGATGCTGAGGGGGGAGAGGTACGCGGTGATGACGGGGCTGATGCCCAGCGGGAAGATGCACCTGGGGCACAAGATGGTGGTGGATCAGCTGATCTGGTACCAGCGCAGGGGAGGGGAGATCTTCCTCTGCATGGCGGACATGGAGGCCTTCTCGGCCAGAGGTCTGCCCTACGAGCGCTCCAAGGAAATAGCCTTCGAGGAGTACCTCCTCAACTGCGAGGCCCTGGGGCTGGAGCTGGAGAGGTGCAGGGTCTACTTCCAGTCGAGGAGCGCGGAGGTCCAGGGGCTGGCCTACAGCCTGGCCAGGAAGGTCAACCTCAGCGAGGTGAGGGCCATCTACGGCTTCTCCGGCGAGACCCATCTCTCGCACCTCTACTATCCCATGATAGACGTGGCCGACATCCTCCACCCCCAGCTGGAGGAGTTCGGGGGCCCCCGCCCCACCGTGGTCCCGGTGGGGGTGGATCAGGATCCCCACCTCAGGCTGGCCAGGGACGTGGCGGCCAAGTTCTCCGAGGAGTACGGCTTCCTCCCCCCCTCCTCCACCTATCACCGCCTGATGAGGGACCTGTTCGGGGGAAAGATGTCCAGCAGCAGGCCCGAGTCCGCCCTCTTCCTCACCGACCCCCCCGAGGTCTGGGAGAGGAAGCTCTGGGAGGCCCTCACGGGGGGGAGACCCACGGCCAGGGAGCAGAGGGAGAAGGGGGGGGAGCCCTCCAAGTGCCTGGTGTACGAGCTCTGCCTCTATCACTTCCTACCGGGGGACAGGGAGCTGCTGGAGATGAGGGAGAGGTGCGAGAGAGGTGAGCTCATCTGTGGGGACTGCAAGAGGGAGGTGGCGGGGCTGGCCAGGGCGTTCCTGAGGGAGCTGGAGGAGAGGAGGGAGGAGGCCAGGGCCAGGGTGGAGGAGCTCCTGAGGGAGATCTACCCGTAGGGTTTTATCCCCGGGGGGGCAGGAAATCCCAGATGGGGAAGAGACCGAGGAAGTGGAAGAAGAAGGGAAGGATGCGCTGGAAGTGGGTGAGAAAGAGGATGCGCAGGAAGCTCAGGAGGCTCAGGCAGAGGAAGAAGGGGGTCTGAAGAGGGGATTTAAGCCCCGGGTCCTAAGAAAGAAGGATGCCCGTCAAACCGGGAAAGTGCTATAGGCACCTGGGAGGCCCCGCCTACACCAGAAGGGAGTTCGTGGACGGGGTCCCGCCTCCCCGCGTGACCTTCTTCGACATGGGGAACCCCGGCGCGGACTTCCCCGTGGAGGTCTCGCTGGTGGCCAAGGAGCAGGGGCAGATCAGGCACAACGCCCTGGAGGCGGCCAGGATGGCCGCCAACAGGCTGCTGGAGAGGGTGGCGGGGAGGCAGAACTATCACCTGAAGATCCGCCTCTACCCCCACCACATCCTCCGGGACCACCCCATGGCCATCGGGGCCGGGGCGGACAGGGTGTCCGAGGGCATGCGTCTGGCCTTCGGCAGGCCCATAGGGACGGCGGTGAGGATCAAGGCCGATCAGAAGCTGATGACGGTGAGGGTGCCGGAGCAGTTCCTTCCCCTGGCCAAGGAGGCCCTGGAAAGGGCGGCCAGCAAGCTCCCCCTCAGGTGGAGGATGGTGGTGGAGAGGAAGGTTCAGAGCAGCACTCCCAGCAGCTCGTAGATGGCCCTGGCGGCGGCGAAGGCGGTGGCCCCCGTGTCGAAGGGGGGGGCCACCTCCACCACGTCGAATCCCTTCAGGTTCAGCCCCCCCAGCCCCCGGAGGATCCGGAGGAGGTCCAGCGTGCTCATTCCCCCCGGCTCGGGGGTGGTGACGGCGGGCGCGAAGGCGGGATCCAGCACGTCCAGGTCCAGCGTCAGGTAGACCGGGGAGGAGCCCACCTCCCTCCTCACCTCCCTGATTATCCCCTCCGCGTCCCCGAGCAGCTGTTCGGTGGTGTAGGACCTGATTCCCTTCCTCCTGGCGAACTCCTCCTCCTCGGAGGAGCAGGACCTCACCCCAAGCTGGATGAGCCTGCCCGGGTCAAGCCGGTCCAGCACCCTCCTCATCACCGTGGCATGGTTCACCCTGCTTCCCAGGTATTCTTCCCTCAGGTCCCGGTGGGCGTCCAGCTGCAGGAGGTAGACGTCCCCGAAGGGCCTCAAGGAGAAGAGGGTGAGGGTATGCTCCCCCCCCAGCAGGGCCGGCAGCTTCCCGTCCGCCAGGATCCCCCCCACCGCCTCCTCTATCCTCCTGCCGTCCTCCGCCAGATCGGAGGAGAGGAGGAGGTCGCCCAGGTCGGCCACCCCCCCCTTTTCCGCCAGCTCCACCCCTAGGCTCATGAGATGGGTCTCCAGGTTGAGGGAGGCCTCCCTTATCCTGGAGGGGGCGAAGCGGGTCCCTCCCCGGTAGGAGGAGGTGGAATCCAGGGGAACGCCCAGGAAGACCACCCTCGCCTGCTCGTAGGGGCCCTCCAGCCCCCCGAAACCCGGCTTCACGCTTATGAGGGTGGGGGCCATCTCAGCCCCTCAGCTTCTCCTCCAGCTCGTAGACCATGAGCCTGGTCCTGGCCACCGTGTCGGGGTTGACGGAGATGCTGTCTATGCCGCACCTCACCAGGAACTCCGTGAATTCGGGGTAGACACTGGGCGCCTGGCCGCAGATGGAGACGGTGACGCCCCGCGCGTGGGCCTTCCTGATGAGCTCCTCTATGGCCCTCTTCACCGCCTCGTTCCTTTCGTCGAAGTATCCCATGTTGGCCAGGATGCCGGAGTCCCTGTCCACCCCCAGCACCAGCTGGGTCAGGTCGTTGCTGCCTATGCTGAAGCCGTCGCAGAGCCGGGCGAACTCCTCCGCCAGGAAGACCATGCTCGGGACCTCGGCCATCAGCCAGACCTTGAACTTCTCCCCCCTCTCCAGTCCCTCCTCCCTCATGATCTGCAGGCACCTCTCCACCTCCCAGACGGTGCGGACGAAGGGGAGCATCACCCAGACGTTGTCCAGCCCCTCCTCCCTGACCTTCCTGATGGCCCTGCACTCCAGCCTGAAGGCCCTCTCGAACTGGGGGCTGATGTACCGGGAGACCCCCCTCCAGCCCAGCATGGGGTTGGCCTCCACGGGCTCGTACTTGTCCCCTCCCCTCAGCTCCCTGTACTCGTTGGTCTTGAAGTCGGAGAACCTCACCACCACGAACTTGGGGTAGATGGCCCTCGCCACCCTCGCTATTCCCTCCGCCAGCTTCTCCGTGTACCTCTCCTCCTCCCCCTTTTCCAGCAGGTAGTTGGGGTGCTCCCCTATCCAGCTGGCGATGATGAACTCCACCCTCATCAGGCCTATCCCGTCAAAGGGGAGGTCCTTGTACCTCTCTATCTCATCGGGTTCCCCCAGGTTCATCAGGATCTTCGTCCTGGTCTGGAGCCCGGCCACCTCCTCGGGGGAGATCGCCAGCGCCCTCTCCCTGGCCAGCAGCTCCTGGATCTCCCCCGGATAAACCAGTCCCTTCCTGGAGTCCAGGGTGATGAGCATGCCGTCGGAGAGGACCTGCAGGGCCTCCCTGGCCCCCACGATGCAGGGGATCCCCAGCTCCCTGGAGACGATGGCCGCGTGGGAGGTGATCCCCCCCTCCGTGGTGATGATGCCCCCGGCGATCTTCATGTAGGGTACCCAGTCGGGGGAGGTCATCTCCGTCACCAGGATCTCCCCCTTCTTCAGCTTCTGGGCGGCCTCCTGCGGGTTCTTCACGATCCTCACCCTCCCGATGGCGGCCCCGGGGGAGGCGGGCAGACCCCTGAGCAGGGGCGGGTGCTTGACCTCCACCTCCATCGCCTTCTGCTCGTACAGGACCGTCACCGGCCTGGCCTGGAGCAGGAAGACCCTGCCGTCCTCGCTGGCCCACTCGAAGTCCTGGGGCGTGCGGTAGTGCTCCTCCAGCTTAAGGGCCAGCTCCCAGAGCTGCCTGAGCTCCTCCTCCGTCAGGCACTCCCTCTCCACCATCTCCGGCGGGACCTCCCTCTCCCTCACCCCTCCCTCGGGCAGGGCCACCGCCATCCTGGTCTTTCTTGCGACGTGCTTCTCCACCACCTTTCCCGTGCGCTTGTCCAGGACGTAGGTGTCGGGGGTCACCGCCCCCGACACCACCGCCTCCCCCTGCCCCCAGGAGGCCTCCACCACGATCTTGGTCTTGTCCCCCGTGGAGGGGTGGAGGGTGAAGCCCACCCCGGCCTTGTACCTGCCCCTGAGGTAGTCCTCCTCCTCCATCCTGCCCAGCTGCTTCTGCACCACCAGCGCGATGAGAACCTTCTCGTGCTCGAAGCCCTTCTTGGCCCTGTAGAAGGTGGCCCTGGAGGTGAAGAGGGAGGCCCAGCACCTCTTCACGGCCTCCAGCAGCTCCTCCTCCCCCTTAACGTTGAGGAGGGTGAGCTGCTGCCCGGCGAAGGAGGCATCGGGCACGTCCTCGGCGGTGGCCGAGCTCCTCACCGCCACGTACTCCTCCTCCTTTCCGAACCTCCTGGAGAGCTCCCGGTACTCCCTCACGATCTCCTCCTCTATCTCACGGGGCATAGGGGAATTCTCGATCAGGGAGCGCAGCTCGCCCGTCACCCTGTCAAGCTCCACCGGATCGTCCACGTTTAGCCTTGCCAGCAGCCCCCTGATCCTGTCGGAAACTCCGTTTTTCTCTATGAACTCCCGGTAGGCGCGGGTGTTGATCACGAAGGCGTAGGGGACGGGCAGGCCTGCGTTGTGCATTTCCCCCAGATTGGCGGCCTTTCCCCCCACCTTGGCCAGGTCCTCC
>CAZDZG010000035.1:0-11411 GCA_964509845.1 Hadarchaeota archaeon (SeqCode)
CGGGTACTACGTGAATCCAA
Source organism: Hadarchaeota archaeon (SeqCode) (assembly GCA_964509845.1). Taxonomy (GTDB): domain Archaea; phylum Hadarchaeota; class Hadarchaeia; order Hadarchaeales; family WYZ-LMO6; genus WYZ-LMO6. The sequence continues at coordinate 21 of CAZDZG010000035.1, forward strand.
AGTCTACGCCCTCTTCACCCTGAGCCCCTCTCCTCCCAGTCTCACGGGAAGGGGCCTTCCTCCCGCCCTTCTTATCCCCCTCCTCACCTCTTCCACCCTTCCCGGGCATAGGGCGAGCATGCAGCCCCCTCCCCCACCGCCCGTGAGCTTGGCACCGTAGGCCCCCGCCTCCCTGGCGGCACGGATGAGCCTCTCCAGCGCTGGAGAGCTCACCCCCAGGGCTGCCAGGCAGGCTTGGTTGAGGTTCATGAGCTCACCCACCCTCTTCCAGTCCCTCTCCCTCAGGCTCTTGAGCCCCTCGTCCGTCAGGAGGCCCATCAAACCGAAGAGGGCCTCCACCTCTCTGGGCCGTTCCTCCCTCATCCTCTTGACCTTTCTGACCATGGGCCCCGTGGCGCTGAAGACCCCCGTGTAGCCTATCACGAAGTCCGGGCTGGGCAAGCCGGAGAGCCTTCTGATCTTCCCTTTTTCCATCCTCAGGAAGCCTCCGTAGGTGGCCACCGAGACCCCAGCCCGGCTGGCCACGGACTGAATCTCCAGCTCGGTCCTGAAGGCCAGTTCCACCACCCTTCTGGGCTCCACCCTCTCCCCCAGTAGGTGAAGGGTGGCCGCCACCGTGGCCACGCTGATGGCGGAGGAGCTGGAAAGTCCAGCCCCCGCCGGGAGATCGGAGGAGATCTCCACCTTCAGACCGCGGACCTCCCCCACCTCCGAGAAGGTCAGCTCCAGGGCCTTTTTCACGTAGGAGAACTCCCTCCCCCGAAGCTCTAACCTGGGCCTCTCCCCTCTCACCACCCTTCCGGAGGCCCTTCCCCAGCCCCTAGAGCTTATCTCCACCCTTCCGTCCTCCCTCTCCTCCACCGTCACCCTCACCCTTCCGCTGATGGAGGCGTTGAGGGAGGGATAGCCGTAGACCACGGAATGTTCCCCGAAGAGGAAGACTGCACCAGGAGCGCTGGCCTCCACCGGCAAGCGATCACCTTCTCCTTGGGGCGTAGGGTGGTCTGCCCGAAAGCATGAGGGCCCCCAGGATCATCACGTAAAGGGAGGCCATGGAGGAGGAGAGGGTCTCGGGGATGGCCCATCCTCTCCAGGGGTAAAGCCAAGGAAGGATGGTGAGGGGGGAGAGCAGGAGGGTGAGCAGGGCCCCCTTCCTCAGACCCTTCTGCCAGAGAAGGGCGGAGAAAGCTAGAGCGAAGAGGGGGAAGAGGAGAAAGAAGAACACGGAGAAAAAGAGGTGTACCTCCCCCCAGTTCTCCGGGAAGAGGCCTATCCCGAAGAGGCAAAGGGAGTCGGCGGCCAGGAGGAGGGAGGAGAAAAGGCCTGGGGGCTCCCCCCTCAGGAGGATGAAGGAGGCTAGGGAGAAGAGGAAGAGCAGGAGACCGGCCGCCATGAGTCCGAAGTTGAAGAGGAAGGAAGTCTCTCCCACCCCCAGGTCGCTCAGGGCGTTTTCCTGCCAGCTGAAGGAAGGGGAAAGATGGATGGAGAGGAGGATACAGGTGAAGGCCAGAGGGGGGGCTAGAAGGGCACACCATCCCAATCTGGACCAGGGATGCATCTCCGTACTCTGGAAGGGGAGTTTATAACCCCCCTCCCCCTCTTTTAGAGGTGAAGATAGGAGAGGTCTGTAACCGAAAGCTGTTCAAAATGGACGGGGAGAAGAGCGTCCTAGAGGCCTGTAGGGTGATGGGGAAGAAGAGGATCGGGAGCGTGCTGGTGACCCTGAAGGGGAAACCCTACGGAATCTTCACCGAGAGGGACCTCCTTTCCAGAGTGTTGGCGCAGGGGGTGGATCCCAGGAGGGCCAAGCTCAAGGACTACTGCTCGGCTCCCCTCATAACCGTGGACGAGAATTACACGGTGAAGGAGTGTGCCAGAATCATGTTTGACATGGGAGTGAGGAGGTTGCTGGTTACCTCCGGGGGGAAGCTGGTGGGGATCTTCACCTCCTCCGACCTCACCAGGGTCCTCGCCAGGGCCCCCCTGGACTTCTGAGGTAGAGGATGCCCAAGTGTTCCTGTTGTGGCAGGGAGCTGAGGGAAAGAGACAAGGAGAAAACCTGGAGGGAGTGCCGGTATTGCGGTTTGCCCGTTTGTTTCAACTGCACCCACTACGTGGGCACCACCGTGCGGGACCTTTTCGGGGAGCACGTAGAGGTGATCTGCGTCTGCGGCACCTGCAGGATCAGGAGATGAGGGGTGCGGATGCGCTGGGAGCTCTGGGAGCCCTGGTACCTGCGGATAGTGCAGAGGTTAGGGCTTAGCAGGGAAGAAGACGAGAGGGCGGCGAAGCTCCTTTCTGAGGCCTTCCCTCCCCCTAGGCTGGAGGGGCTGGTCGAGAAGGTGAGGGGAAAGGAGTGCGTGGTCCTGGGAGCGGGACCCTCCCTGGAGGAGGACCTCCTCAGGCTCAGGAGGTCGGGCAGGCTGAATAGTACCCTCCTCTCCGCCGATGGGGCCACCTCGGCAGTGATGGAATTCCGAACCCCGGAAATTGTGGTGACCGATTTGGACGGGAGGGTGGAGGATCAGGAGGAGGCCTGGGAAAGGGGGGCCTGGCTGGTTGTTCACGTTCACGGGGACAACTGGCGGGTGGTAAGGGAGTTCTTGGGGAAGAGGGGGAGAAACGAGCGCCTGCTGGGGACTACCCAGGTAAAGCCCGTGGGGAGGCTCCTCAACTTTGGGGGCTTCACGGATGGGGATCGGGCAGCCTTTCTGGCCTGGGAGCTGGGGGCCTCCAGGATTTACCTGGCTGGGATGGACCTGGGGGAGGAGGTGGGTAAGTACTCGGGAAGGAAGGGAGGGACGAGGAAGAGGGAGAAGCTCAGGATCTGCGGGGAGCTCCTGAGCTGGCTGGCCGGGGAGCTGGGGGCTCCTCTTTTCAACCTGACCTCTGGGGGGGTGGAGATACCGGGGGTCCCCAGGATAAGGATGTAAACTTCAGAGCGGGAGTATCCTTTTTCCGTAAACGGAGTTGAGCAACAGCCCCGCGGAGGTGTAGAGGGCACTGAGCCCGCAGAGCACCCCTTCCGCCCCTGCCATCTTGAGGACGAGGTCCTCACCCGTGGCGAAGGCGGCGGACAGAAGGAAGAAGAGGATGGTCAGCGTGACGAAGACCACCTGGAGGGCCCTCCCTCCCACCCTCAGGGACCCGATCGTCATGTAAAGGGTAAAAACACCCCAAATAGCCATCCAAGCTGCTATCTCGTTGGAGTCGGCGACCACCAAGCCTTCCCACTCGAACAGCTTGAAGAGAGAAAGCCCTATCCAGAAAAGGCCATACGAGGTGAAGGCCGTGGCCCCGAAGAGGTTCCCCCTTTTGAAATCCACCAACCCCGCGATGACCTGGGCCAAGCCTCCGAAGAGAAAACCGTAAGCGAAGGTTAGAGTGGCGGTGATCAGGTCTAGATTGTGCAGGTTGAGGAGCACGGTAGTGGCTCCGAAGGCTGCCAGACCGAGGGCAGCAGGGTCTGCTAGTTCTTTTTCGCTCATAGACCTTCTCTTTCTCCTGCAACCCTTTTAAAGCCTTTCCAGACCGGAATGTTCGGCGGTAATTGGCTAGGTACTGGTTTCCGGTTGGGTCTCCCTCTTTTCCCTCTTGGCTAGGATCTCCTGGTAGAGACTGCGCAACTCCTCCTCCTTTTTCCTCTCCTCCTCGGGACTGGGCTTCGGCAGTTCCAGGTCCTCTCCGCTTTCGGCGAGGAGTTTCTTGTATTTAGCCAGCTTTGCCTGCCTGGCCAGCTGCCTGGCTTTCAGTGCCTTTTGCCCCGTCTTCTTCGTCATTGGGACCCCTCCTTCTCAACCTCCCTCAGCCAGAACTCTGCCTCCTTGCGCAGCTCCCTCAGGTACTGGCTGAACCCTTCATAGCTCAGGTAGTAGAGGGTCTTTCCCCCCTCCCTCCTAGTGGCGATCATACCGGTCTCCCGAAGAGGTCTGAGGAGAATGTAAAAATGTTTTCGGTGGGCGGGGGACAGGGGATCCAAGTTCAGCTCCCTCATCAGCTCCTCCATCCCAGCGGCCCCTTCCCTTAGCTTCCGCAGCACCTTCCTCCCCTCCGGCTTCAAAGAGGAGCTCTTGGGGTGGTTACCGTACGCCAGTGCCAGCAGCCTGTCCGCCCCCGTCTCCATTCTCTCACCCTTGATGCGTTATTCTTTCCTCATTATAGGTAATCGAATCCTTTAATCTTTTTTCATGGGTATCTAGGGGAGCCTTCAAGGGTCATGCTCCTTCCTCGCCCCTTTCTGCCCCCTTCCTTCGGATTACCTTTTAAAGGGTAACTGGCCCATTCCATCCCGATGCGCCAGTGCTTCTCGTGCTCCTCCCGCAATTCTTTGCTTTAGGGAAATCACCTTTCAAGGGTAACTTATCCTGCTCCCACCACGATCCCTTTCACCTCCTTTTCGACCTCATCCGCCCTCTGCAAGAACTTGCGGGCCCTTCTGCCCACCTCATCTTCCCTTTCGGAGAGAATCCTTACCCTTTCCCTCAGACCTTCCAGGGTTCTTATCACCTTTTCCCGGTCTACTTCTTCCCTGAGCTTACCCTTTACCTCCCTGGCGTACAAATCCTGTAGACTCCGGTAGGCCTCCACCACTTCCGCCATCCCCTTTAGCCTTTCAAGGATCAGGGCCAGCTCCGTTCCCATGTCTGTTAGCCTCACTCTCCTGATCCTACCTTCCTCCCTAGAGGTCACCACTCCCGCCTCCTCCAATCGTGAAAGGATGTGAAGGGCATGGGCAAAGGTAGTTCCCACCTTTCTGGCTAGGGCCGAGGGATAGCTTTCTACTTCCTGCTGGAGCGCCAGCATCATGGCTACAGGCTTTTCCTGAACCAAAAATTTCCAGACCTCCATCTATTTTTTGTTGTATATTGTTAAATAAATACTTTTCGGTCGAAGTTTTTTCTGTTTTATGCTTTAAAAAAATATACATGCTAGTGTATATTTACAAAAAAATATATACTTTAGTAATTGTACAGAAGAGCGTAAAAATGAGAGGAAAAAATGTTGGAGCGAGTTAAGAAAGAGATGCCGCTCGGTCGAGAGCAGCTTTGATGAAGGCGCTGAAAACGGGGGCCGGTCTAGTGGGTCGGGACTTGAACTCGGGATGGAACTGAGTGGCTAAGAAAAAGGGATGGTCAGGAAGTTCTAGGATCTCCATCCTTTTGCCGTCTGGGCTCTTCCCGGAGAAAACAAGGTTCCCGGAGGTCAGGAGAGGAAGGTAATCTGGGTTAACCTCGTATCGGTGACGGTGTCTTTCGGAGATCCTTTCGCTGCCGTAAATCTGGAAGGCTTTGGTGCCTTTTTCTATCACGACCTCCTGGGCTCCGAGCCTCATCGTGCCTCCCAGCTCCTTCAGACCCCTCTGCTCCGGAAGGAGATCTATCACAGGATGGGGGGTGGAGGGATCCACCTCGGTGCTGTTGGCCTCTTCCAGTCCCAGCACATTTCTGGCGAACTCTACCACCGCCAGCTGGAAGCCGAAGCACAGACCCAGGTAAGGAACTTTATTTTCTCTGGCCCACCGGATGGCTAGGATTTTTCCCTCCGCCCCTCTGGGCCCGAAGCCTCCAGGTATGAGTATCCCGTGGCACTCCGAAAGCTCCTGCAGGGCCTCAGCCGTTTTCTCCAGGCGTTCAGCGCTTATCCATTTCACCTCCAGCTTGGCATCGTTGTGGGCGGCCGCATGTCGGAGGGCCTCGTATATGCTGAGGTAGGTATCTATGAACCTCACGTACTTGCCCACCACCCCTATTCTCACGGATTTACTGGCATTCTCCATTTTGGAGACCATCTTCATCCAGTCCGTGAGGTCTATGTTTCCGGCCCTGAGCCCGAGCTTCTGCAGAACAATGGAGCTCAGGTTTTCGCGCTCGAGCACCAGGGGAAGCTCGTAGATGTTCTTGACGTCCACGGCGCTGATGACTTCATGCTCCCAAACGTTGCAGAACAGCGATATTTTCCGCTTAGCCTCGCTGGTGAGGGGGGTGGCGGAGCGACAGATGATGATGTCCGGTGAGATGCCCAGCTGCCTGAGCTCCTTCACGCTGTGCTGGGTGGGCTTGGTCTTCTGCTCCCCAGTTCCCGATGAGGGAACCAGCGTGACGTGAATGAAGAGGGTGTTGGTCTGACCCTCCTCCAGTCTCATCTGCCTCGCCGCCTCCAGGAACGGCATGCTTTCTATGTCCCCCACCGTCCCTCCTATCTCCACCAGGCAAACATCAGCGCCGCTCTTCAGCGCCGTCTGTCTAAGCCTTCTTTTTATTTCATCCACCACGTGGGGGATGATCTGGACGGTGCGTCCCAGGTACTCTCCCTTTCTCTCCTTCGAAATCACTTCATAGTACACCTGTCCCGTGGTTATGTTGTGATCCTTGGTGAGGTTTATGTCTAAGAACCTTTCATAGTGTCCCATGTCCAGGTCTATTTCTCCCCCATCCTCGGTCACGAAAATCTCCCCATGCTCAAAGGGATTCATGGTCCCGGCATCCATGTTGAGGTAGGGATCTATCTTGATGGCCGTGACTTTAAGCCCTCTGGCCTGGAGGAGCTTTCCCAAGCAGGCGGTGGTAAGTCCTTTGCCGAGCCCGCTCATGACCCCGCCTGTCACCATGATGTATTTCAAGTTCTCAGCCCTCCCACCAAACTTCTTATGCTATGGAGACCCTCCTCTTTTAAGTACGTCGAAAGACCCCGGCAGATTTCCGAGAAGACCCCTAACCCGCGGGTCACCACCGCGGAACCGACCTGAACGGCTCTGGCGCCCACCAGGAGAAATTCGACGGCAGTCCTCCAATCCTCCACCCCACCGCAGCCTATGATGGGTATGGAGAGATGATGGTGGAGCTCATACACACAGTACAGGGCCACCGGATGGAGGGCCGGCCCGGAAAGTCCCCCGGTTCGATGAGACAGCACGGGCCTCCTGGCGTAAACATCCACCACCATGGCCGGCAGGGTGTTTAAAACTACCACCCCATCCGCCCCGGCCTTCTCCGCCGAGAGAGAGGAATCTAGAAGGCGGTCCGAGAACCCCAGCTTGACGAAAAGGGGGATGTTAAGCACCCCTCTGGTTTCCCCCACGGTTTCACGGACCAGTCCCGGATCCCTGCCTATCTCTAGCCCATGCCCTTTCACGTGGGGGCAGGAAAGGTTCAGCTCCACGGCATCGGCCCCCGCCTCTTCGGCCATGGAGGCAAGCTCCACGAATTCCTCCGTTTTACCTCCCGCTAGGCTCACGATGACGGGTCCCCCTCCCCCTTTAGCCCTTGGCAGTTCCTGCTCCAGATACTCCCTAGCGCCGGGATTGGCCAGTCCCACGGCGTTTACCAATCCCCCTTTCACCCCCACCACCACCGGAGTGGGGTAGCCCTCCCTCCTCTCCTTGGTAAGACTCTTGGTTACCACACCCCCCGCTCCCTCCTTCAGAGCCCTGCGGAGGAGCGATCCGCTGGAGAGGACGCCGGAGGCTAGGATGGTGGGATTACGCAAACGCAGCTTGCCCAGCCTCACGGTAAGATCGGGCATTCGTCCCTCTCCTCTCTTCCACGGTTCCCTCTAAAAACACCGGCTGCCCCCGAACGATGGTACAGAGGACCTTCCCCGTCACCCGCATACCCTGAAAGGGGCTATACTTGGCCTTGCTCTCGAACTCAGAGGGGTCTATCCTGTAGCTTTCCCCCAAATCCACCACGGTGAGGTTGCCCACACAGCCTCTCTCTATCCTGCCGGCCGGCAATCCCAGGAGGGAAGCAGGAGCTTGGCTGCAGGCCCTCACCACCTCCCCCAGGCTGAGCTTTCCCTTCTTGACCATGGTCAGAAGGAGGGGCAGCTCGGTCTCCAAGCCGGGGAATCCCCCGGGTCCATCGGGTTCCATCTTTTCCTCAAGCCGATGGGGAGCGTGGTCCGAGGTAATGGCCTCCACCTTTCCCTCCCTCACCCCCGCGAGGAGGGCCTTCCTGTCCCAGGCTTGCCGGAGAGGGGGGAAGACCCTGGTTAAGGGATCCCCCCGGTACGTGAGGAGGAGGTAGTGGGGACAGGTGTCGGCCGAGAGCCTGATCCTTCCTTTCCATCGGTTCAGCTCTTCCAAGCCGAGGCGGGAGGAGAGGTGGGTGATGTGGAGCCTGAATCCCTCCTTCAGGGACCACCCCGCCATCCTCCTTATCCCAGCCGCTTCAGCCTCCGGAGGCCTCTCCCCCCCACGGAAAAAGGAGGGGTCTTCCGCGTGGACCACCACCAGCAGGTCCTCCCTGGCCGCAAACCTGAGGGCCTCCCACAGGACTTCCCCCTCCCCCTCCTCGGGGAGGTACACCTTCAGCCCCAGGCATTTTTTTGCCACTTCCTTCCGCAGTTCCTCCTTTCTATCAGGCACCCCAAAGTAAAGGCCGAAGTCCACCACGGCCCTCCTCTTGGCGAGCTCCTCCCTCCTCCTCAGCACCGAAAGGGTGTTGACCTTCGGAAGGGTGTTGGGCATGTCCACCACCACTGTATACCCCCCCTTGGCCGCGGCCCTTGTTCCCGTCCTGAAATCCTCCTTGTAGGCCAGACGGAAGTCCCTCAAGTGGACGTGCATGTCGATAAGGCCGGGCAGGATCACCCTGTTCTTTCCCCCGAAGTCCAGCATCTCCCCCTCCGGCCTAAGCTCCCTTCCCACCTCCTCTATCCATCCTTCCGAAATCCTGACACAGCCTTCCATCAGGCCGTGAGGGGTGAAGAGCCTCCCTTTCACCGTAAGGGTCAAGGCAACCGTTTATTCCTTGGATTGTAAGGAAAAAAAGAAGGGTTTCTCGTACCGTTGTTACTGCTGACGGATGGAATGCAGAATGGAGCCCACCAGAATGGCTAGGGCGATGGCCGTCATTCCCAGAAGGATGGCTGCCCCCGTTTCTCCTACCTTGCTCGTGATGTTTCCGGCTCTGAAGGATATCTCGCCCAGCGCCGCCAGCAGAACGGCAAAGACGAAGACGGCCACGATTCCGTATGCCAGTTTTAAGAAGCCTTCCCAGAGGAAGGCCGTTTCCTTAGCGGTCTCCTTGGCGGGCATCTTTTTGATTAAGAATCGCTCCTTAAAAAATCTTCTCCGTGGCCAGGGGGAGCTTTCTCCCGCAGGCGTCCCTCGCGAGTTTTCCGAAGTCGGTGCCGAGCAGCGACCTTCCCTCAAAGACGGGACCATCCGTGCATACCCTCAGGCCCTTGGGATCCAGCACGCAGGAGCCGCAGATCCCGAAGCCGCACTTCATGTACCTCTCCAGGGAAACCTGAACCCTCCTTCCCCTGGCCAGCGCCATCCTGACCACCCTCGCCAGCATTCCCTCTGGGCCGCAGCCGAGTACGGTCCACCTTTCACGCAGCTCTTCCTCTAGGAGGTCCGTCACCAGCCCCCTTCTCCCCTCCGTCCCGTCCTCCGTCGCCACCTCCACCTCCGCCCCCGCTCTCTCTGCCTCCCTGACGAAGAGGAGTTCGGAACCGGTTTTGGCACCCACCAGCACCTTCACCCTTTCCCCCCTGAGTCTGTGACAGGCGAAGATGAGGGGGGCCATACCCGTTCCTCCTCCCACCAACAGGTGGGGCCCTTCCCCCAGCTGGAACCCCCTCCCGAAGGGACCCTTGATCCCCACATAGTCCCCCTTTTCCAGCCCCTGCAGTTTCCTGGTGGTTTCTCCCACCCCCGCCACGGAGATCCTCAGCACGCCTCCCTTCCACCCCGAAACGCTCATGGGTACCTCTTCTCCTCCGGGCAGCCACACCATCACGAACTGTCCGGGGGAAGGTTCCCGGGGCAAAGGGGAGCGGAGGTAAAGGGAGGTAACGGTGGGGGTTTCACGCACCTTCCTTTCCACCCTGGCGGGATACATTCCCAGCTCTTCGAACCTCAAGCTTACCCCGCGTACTGTTTTACCACATCCTCCTGCCTGACCCTCGTCCCGCAGTATTCGCAGACCAGGAGGAGGGGGAGGCGGGACAGGACCTTGAAGGTGGGGAGCACGGGTTCCCTGGGCTTGTTGGTGATGCAGCTTGGATTGGTACACCTCACCATTCCCCGAATGACCTCGGGAAGCTTTACCTTGCTCTTCTTCACCACCTCGAAATTCTGGATGACGTTGATGGTGGCGTCGGGGGCCAGCAGGGCTATCCGATTCACCTCAGCCTCGGACAGCTCCTTTCCCTCCACCTTCACCATATCCTTCCTCCCGTACTTCCTGCTGCTCACGTTCATCACCACGGCCACCGTGTATCCCTCTCCCCCCTTTATGCCCAGGAGCCTCAGCACGTTGAAGGCCTGCCCCACCGGAATGTGGTCTATCACGGTTCCCCTCTCTATTTTCCTGACCACCAGCTCGGTGGATTTCTCCTTCACCTCATTCCCCCCTCAGGATGAGGGAGAGGAGGGCCATCCTGACGGGCACGGCGTAGGCCGCCTGCTGGAAATAGCGGGCACGCCTGTTTCCGTCCACCGCCAGCTCTATCTCATCCACCTTGGGAAGGGGATGGAGGATGATGGCCTCCTCCCTCATCTTCTCCACCAGCTCAGCCGTGATTTTGTAGCTTCCCTTTACCTTTTCAAACTCCGAGGGATCCGGAAATCTCTCCTTCTGGATCCTGGTAACGTACATGACCTCCACCTCTTCCACCACCCTGCCAAGGTCTTCCGTTATCTCGTGCTCCACCCCCGAGGATTTGAGGAAATCCAGCACCTCCTCGCGCGGTCTCAGGGAGGGAGGAGAAACCAGGAAAAGCTTCTCCACCCCGAACTTGCAGAGACCGTAGAGGAAGGAGGTGGCCGCCCTTCCGTACCTCAGATCCCCCACCAGGGCCACCCTCAGCCCCTCTATTTTGCCCATTTCCTTCTTGATGGTGTAGAGGTCGACCATGGCCTGGGTGGGATGATGCTGTTTCCCATCTCCTCCGTTGATCACAGGCTTCTCCGCCACCTCGGCCGCGAGCTTGGCGGCACCCTCCAGCGGGTGTCTTATCACTATGATGTCCGCATAGGCGTCCAGCATCCGGATGGTGTCGGCCAGGTTCTCTCCCTTGGCCAGGGAGGAAGCTTCCTCCCCCCCGAAGCCCACTACACTCCCCCCCAGCTTGAGCATGGCCGTTTCAAAGCTCAGCCTAGTTCTGGTGCTGGGCTCAAAGAAGGCCGTGGCCAAGATCTTTCCCCTCAGCTCGTCTCCCGGCTTGATGGTGGAGGCCTTCCTGAAGAGATGCTCCAGGTCCGAGGCCGAGAAATCCAGGATGGACAGCACGTCCCTTCCCTTAAACATGTTTCCCCTCCATGTACTCGAGGATCCTTAAGTACTCATCCCTGGCCAGACTCCCAGAGCCGTGGAGTTCCCCCAGCAGCTCCCTGGCGGTCATGACCGCCAGGAGCCTTATACCCTTCTCCCTCAGCAACTC
>CAZDZG010000036.1:0-11355 GCA_964509845.1 Hadarchaeota archaeon (SeqCode)
GAGATCTCCTTGAGCTTCTGGACCACCACGTCTATCCCTATGGAGTCCGCCAGCTCCAGGTATCCCAGCGGGAGGTTGAAGCCCAGCTTGAGGGCCTTGTCTATGTCCTCCTTGCTGGCCACCCCGTTCCTCAGGAGCTCCGCCGCCACGTTGACCCCCACGTACACCGGGATGAGGGGATCGAACTTCTCCGCCTTCTCCAAGGGAAGGTCCAGCGGCACCCACTTCTTCTCCGGATAGGTGTAGAAGCCCTTCCCGGTCTTCACGCCCAGCTCCCCCTTCTTGACCTTCTCCTCAAGTAGGGGGCAGGCTTTGAAGCCGGGCTCCCTCTCCTCCATGAACTTGGCCACGCTGTAGGCTATGTCTATCCCGGTGTAGTCCAGCAGCCCAAACATCCCCATGGGCATCCCGGCCTTGTGTATGGCCGCCGCATCCACCTCCTCCACCGTGTACTCCCCGTTATACACCATCCAGTGCACCAAGTTGGAGCCTATGATGGTGCACCTGTTGGCTATGAAGCCCGGAACGTCCTTGTTGACCACCACAGGTTCCTTCCCGAATTTCTTGGCAAGCTCCACCGTAACCCTCACCGTCTCGTCGCTGGTCTTGTCCCCTCTCACCACCTCCACCAGCCTCATGAGCTGGGGGGGATTGAAGAAGTGCATCCCCACCACCTTTTCGGGCCTGGTGGTGGCGGAGGCCATCTCCGAGATGGGAAGGGCGCTGGTGTTGCTGGCCAGGATGGCATGCCTGGGGGCATAGCGATCCACCTCCGCAAACGTTTCCTTCTTGAGGCTCAGCTTCTCCGGAATGGCCTCTATCACGAAGTCCACGTCCTTAACGCAGTCGGGAAGGGAGACGAACTTGTGGATCCTGTTCAGGGTGGCCTGCGCCTCCTCCTGGCTGATCCTTCCCTTCTCGGCAAGCTTGCCCAGACTCCACTTTATCTTCTCCATCCCGGCCTGCACCAGTTCCTCGCTGATGTCCCTGAGGTTCACCTCCATTCCCGCCATGGCTGCCACCTGTGCTATCCCATGACCCATGGCTCCCGCTCCCAGCACGGCCACTTTCCTTATCTCCATCCGCTCACCTCTTTTTGTGCAAAGTTATTCTAACTGCCCTCATATATCTTTTGTGGAAAAAATGAAGGTGGAGGAAAGGGGAGTGAAGGTGGGGGAGCTGGAGGGAATCCTCTGCGCTCCCGAGGAATCCTCGGAGGCCTGCGTGATTTTCTGCCACGGCCTCTTCGGAAGCATGCACAGCCCCAAGTACGTGGAGCTGGCGAAGGAGCTGGGACGCAGGGGCCTGTCCTCCCTCAGGTTCAACCACCGGGAGGAGGCCCAGACCAGCCTGGCCCTCAGAAGGGAGGACCTGGAGAAGATGGTGGAATTCGTTGAGTCACAGGGCTACCGAAGGGTGGGGCTGATGGGAAGCAGCCTGGGGGGATACCTGGTCCTCCTTTTTTCCTCCCTTTGGGGAAACCCCCAGGCCGTGACGGCTTGGGCCACGCCCTGCAGGCTCAAGGGCCTGGGGCTGGAGGAGGAGGGGCTCTTGGAGAGCCTGGAGAGGATGAGGGCCCCCCTTCTCCTGGTACACGGAAGTGAGGACGAGCTGGTTCCTCCCTGGCACTCCCTGGAACTCCTCAGGAGGGCCCGCTCTCCCAAGCTCCTGCTGCTGGTGGAAGGGGCCGATCACAGGTTCAGCGGGGAAAAAGGGAGAAGGGTGGCCGTGGAGTTCACGGCGGAATGGCTGAGGAAGAGGCTGGCTTCCTAGTACCGCCGGGGGAGGGATCACTTCTTCTTTATCTTCTCTATGAACTCCTCCACGGGGATGGCGGGAAGGCTCATCACCTTCAGCGTTCCCCTTGACCCCAGCTCTATGGAGATCCGCGCTATGGTCTCGTTGTCCGGTGCCTCCAACACGTTCACGAAGTCGTACGGACCCAGCACGGCGTACTGATGCAGGACCTTGGCCCCGAAGGCCTCCACCTCCCTGTTCACCTCCAGAATTCGCTGTGGCCTCTCCTTGACGGTCTTCCTCCCCTCCGCCGTCAGCACGGACAGGAGGATGTAAACTGGCATCAAACATACTGGGATAGGGGTAAAAAAAGGTTAGGGGTCCCGGAGGAACTCGAGCACTTCCCTCAGGTCCCTCGCCTCCGGACCCACCTCCCCCTCCGGCCTCTCCCCCTTCCTGTTCACCCAGACCGTCCCTAGCCCCGCCCTCCTCGCCGGGAGGATGTCGTGGGTGAGGCTGTCCCCCACCATCACGCTTTCCTCGGGCCTGGCCCCCGCCAGCTCCAGCGCCCTAAGATAATACTCCTTCTCCGTTTTCCTCACCCCCACGTTGTGATCCCCTAGCACGGAGGAAAAGTACCTCCTTCCCCCCACCCTCTCCACGCACAGGGCCTTCTGGAGGGCGTTCTCCGAGGTGGCCAGGTGGAGCTCCCAACGGCGGGAGGCCTCCTCCAGGAAGGGAAAGGCGTCGGGAAAGAAGGTGGGATCCCTCCAGCACTCCTCCATGGCCTTTTCGAAGGCCGAAACGAGCAGGGAGGCCGTCCCCCGGTCGTACGGTCTTCCCAGCCTCTGGAAGATCAGGAGGCAGTGAAACTCCTTGTCGTCGTGCCTCTCCGGGTGATAGCGGTGCACGATCCCCCGGTGGACCTCGAAGAGGTAGAGCCTCCAGAGCTGCTGGCCCGTCAGCCCCAGGGCCAGGGCGGGCCGGTGGAAGTGGCGGATGAACTTGGCGTCGGAATCGTGAAGGGTGTTGTCGTAGTCCACGAAGAGATGCCTCACCTTCACCGCGGAAGGAGGGGGAGGAGGGGTTTAAGCCTTGCCCTCGGAGGGAAGACGATGAAGGGGACCTACGCCCTCATCCTGCAGGTTCCCTTCGACCTGCAGCTGAAGGTGGGGGAGCTGGGGCTGAGGAGCTTCAAGGCGGGGTACTACGCTTACATAGGCTCCGCCCTCTCCGGGGTGGAGGGGAGGGTGAGGCATCACCTCAGGAGGAAGAAAACCGCCCACTGGCACATCGACTACCTGACCATGAGGGCTAGGGTGGTGGACCTGGTGAGGGCCGAGAGCAGGGATAGGAGGGAGTGCAGGGTGGCGAAGGGGTTAACGGACCTTCCCTTCGTGGAGGGCTTCGGCTCCACCGACTGCGGCTGCCCCAGCCACCTCTTCTACTCTCCCGGCCTCCACCCCCTGCTGGAGAGGGTGCTCCTCGCCTTCCGGAAGGCGGGGCTGAGGCCGGAGAGGGGGTGGGAGCCCCTTCCGTGAGAGGATGTGGGGGAAGGAGGAGCCCTACCGCAGGCTGGCCAGGAAGCTGGGGTACAGGGCCCGGTCGGCCTTCAAGCTCAAGCAGCTGAACTCCCGCTTCCACCTGCTCGGGAGGGGGGAGGTGGTGGTGGATCTCGGCGCCGCCCCCGGTGGATGGATGCAGGTGGCCAGGGAGGAGGTGGGGGAGGAAGGTTTCGTGCTGGGGGTGGACCTCCAGCCCATCCCCCCGTTCGGGGAGCCCAACGTGCAAACGCTCGTGGGAGACCTGCTGGATCCCGGGCTCCCCGACCTCATCCTCTCCCGCCTCCCGCGGAAGGCCGACGTCCTGCTCTCCGACGCCTCCCCCAACATCTCGGGAATCTGGGAGGTGGATCACCTCAGGTCCATGGAGCTGGCGGAGGCCGCCCTGCGCATCGCCGGCAGGGTTCTGAGGGAGGGGGGAAAGGCCGTCATCAAGGTCTTCCAGGGGAGGGAGCTGGAGGGCTTCCTGAGGAGGTTCAGGAGGAGGTTCGGGTTAACCTTCCTCTCGAAGCCACCCGCCTCCAGGAAGGGGAGCGCGGAGATCTACGTGGTGGGGAAGGACCACAGGCCTACTCCCGGAAGAGCTCCAGGATCTCCTCCAGAGGGGCATCCGTCCTGAAGCCCGTGGGGGAGAAGTGGGTTCTCACGGCCAGGTAGCCCCTCTCTCTCAGTTTTTCCAGCAGCCTCCCCAGCCTGGGCGGGGAGAGGGACCATCGGCGGGCCAGCGCGTGGGAGTCGTAGAAGAAGGGAGGGGCCTCCACTTCCTCCGCCAGCGTGCCCAGCATCCTCAGCTCCTGGTCCCTCAGCCTGAAGTCCAGCTTCCTCAGCTCCTCCACCATCTCCTCCACGAACCTTCCCTCCCCCAGCCTCCCCAGCCAGAGGGGCCCGGCCACCTCCCTCTCCCTCCCGCACTCGCACCTCCCCCCCACCGGCCTCCTGGAGACGGCCCTCCTCCCGCACCTGCAGGCCAGGAGGTAGCCCTGCTCCCTCAGCAGCCTGTTCGCCCCCCCTCTCCTGGCCAGCAGGTAGAGCCTGAAGTAGTGGCGGGTGGAGTGGCAGAGGAGGGGGAGGAGGGAGAGGCCTTGGATGGCGCCCACCCGCTGGCAGAAGCCGATGAGGATCCTCATGCCCACCTCGTGGGAGTACTCCGTACGGACGGGAAGGGCCCCGTACTTCCTGAAGCAGGCGGAGGGATAGACCCCGGCTAGGCAGGCCGTGTCGGTGGCGGTGAGGGCCAGCACGGCGGGGGGGAGGAGGGAGGCACAGGAGGCCTCCAGGAAGGGGGCGGGGGAGCCGAAGGGGTCCAGGTCCACCAGCCCGAAGCTCCTCCGCTGGCTCCACAGCAGGAGGTGGGCCTCCTCGCACCTCAGCGTCACGTTGGGGAGGGAATTGAGGGAGAGGTTCCTGCAGAGGAAGCGGAAGGCCTCCCTGGAGGAGTCGTTTATCACCACCTCCCTAACCCCCTCCACCTCCGCCGCATACCTAAGCCCCCTCACCCCCACCCCGGCCAGCGGGTCGCAGATCCTGAGCCCGCCTCCCCTCCGCCCGAAGACCCTGGCCACCAGCACCCCCACGTCCCGGCTCAGCTCCATGTGGGGGTTGTAAAAGACCGGGGTGAGGGAGGGCACGAAGTCTCCCGAGGGGGCCCTGAATCCCTCCAGCTCTGGAACCTCCAGCTCCACCCTTCCCTCCCTGATCCTCTGGGTCCTCACCCAATACTGGGTCCCCCGCCCCGCTAAAAGCCCTTGAGCCAACGGTTAAAGGGAGAGAGGAGGGAGGAGGAAGATGGAGGAGGGACTGAGGAGGGCAGCGGAGCTCCTTTCCTCCTCCCGGCAAGCCGTGGCCCTCACGGGGGCGGGGGTGAGCACGGAGTCCGGCATACCGGACTTCCGCTCTCCTGGAGGCCTCTGGTCCAGGTACGACCCCTCAGAGTTCGCCACCCTCTCCTCCTTCCTGCGCGATCCCGTCCGCTTCTACCAGCTGGCCTCCGAGTTCCTCTCCGTCTTCACGGCGGAGCCCAACGAGGGCCACAGGGCGCTGGCCGAGCTGGAGGAGATGGGCCTCCTCAAGGCGGTGATAACCCAGAACGTGGACGGCCTGCACCAGGCGGCGGGATCGAAGAGGGTGGTGGAGCTGCACGGAAACCTCAGGGAGTGCAGGTGCCTCTCCTGCGGAACGGTTCTCCCCATAGAGGTGCTGGCGGAGAAGCTGGTGCAGCGAGGGGAGATCCCACCCAGATGCGGCTGCGGGGGGCTCCTCAAGCCCAACGTGATCCTCTTCGGTGAATCCCTCCCGGCGGAGGCCCTCAGGGAGGCCTTTGAGCTGGTGAGCAGGTGCGATCTGCTGCTGGTGGCCGGCAGCTCACTGATGGTGAGCCCCGCCAACTTCCTTCCCCCCATGGCGGTGGAGGCTGGGGCGGAGCTCCTCATCGTGAACGAGGAACCCACTCCCATGGATGCCTTCGCCTCCGTCGTCCTCAGGGGAAAGACGGGAAAGGTGCTGCCGGAGCTGGTGAGGAGGGTTAAAGAAATTCGCTGAAAAAAAGGAAAGGAGGGTTCACTTGAAGCTGGGAGCCGTCTTCGCCACCTCTTGCCCGATCCTGCCGAACTTCATGGCGTCGGCCAGCGAGCCCTGAATGGAGTACTTCTTGGCCAGGAAGGCCCTGGTGGCATCCTCCTCCCTGGTCAGCAGCTTCCACATGATGTCCTTGTTCCCTATCATGGTGAAGGCGGGGCTCGGATGCCTTCCCACGTGGAAGGTCACCTGGCCTCCCTTGAACTCCAGGTAGAACTCCTTGGGATCCTCTCCCTCCACCACGAACTGCACCACCCTGTCCCAGCCCTGCATCAGTTTCTTGGCCTCCTCGTTCTGGTTGGCCAGTTCGGCGAAGATTTTCCAGCCCTCCACTACCTCTCCCATTTTTTCACCTTCCTTCTTCTCCCTCCCCCTATTTAAAGCTTGGAAAAAAAGGAAAGGGGAAACCCCCTACACGAGTTTAACTTCCTTCCCCACCTCTTCCAGGATCTTCCTGAACTTTATGGACTCGGCGAGGGAGCCCTGCACCTGGTACTTCTTGGCCATGAAGGCCTTGACGGCATCCTCCTCCCTGGTCAGCAGCTTCCACATGATGTCCGCGTTACCCACCATGGTGAAGGCCGGACTGGGGTGCCTCCCCACGTGGAAGCTCGCCACCCCATCCTTGGCCTCCACGTAGAACTCCTTGGGATCCTCTCCCTCCACCACGAACTGCACCGCCTTGTTTCCCCAGCCCTTGAGCAGCTCCTGGGCCTTAGGCATGCTGTTCGCTATTTCCACAACCTTCTTCCAGCCGTCCGCCACCTTTCCCATTTTTTCACCTCCCCTCTTCCCCCCCACCCTTATTTAACCCTACCGACCGAGGGCCGGACCCTTTCAGCCCAGCTTTTCGCAGTTCAGGCCCAGCTTCTCGCAGAGCTCCTTGTACCTGTTCCTGACCGTGACCTCCGTGACCCTGGCCACATCCGCCACCTCCCTCTGGGTCCTCCTCTCCCCCAGCATCTGGGCGGCGATGTAGATGGCAGCGGCCGTAACGCCCGTGGGCCCCCTTCCGGAGGTGAGGCCCTTCTCCATCGCCTCCTTCAGGATCTCTATGGCCTTGGACTGCACCTCCCCGCTCAGGCCCAGCTCGCTCGCGAACCTGGGCACGTAGTCGGCGGGGGAGGTGGGGTGAAGGTGCATCAGGAGCTCCCTCGCTATGAAGCGGTAGCTTCGGCTTATCTCCTTCTTGCTCACCCTGGAGACCTCCGCTATCTCATCCAGGGTCCTGGGCACCTTGCACTCCCTGCAGGCGGCGTAGAGGGCCGCCCCGGCCACCCCCTCTATGGACCTTCCCCTTATCAGCTTCTCCTCCACCGCCCTTCTGTAGATGAGGGCCGCGGTCTCCCTGACGTTCCTGGGAAGGCTCAGGTGGGAGGCCATGCGGTCGATCTCCGAGAGGGCGAAGGCCAGGTTCCTTTCGATGGCGTCCGACACCCTTATCCTCCGCTGCCACTTGCGGAGCCGATAGATCTGGGCCCTGCGCTTGGGCGTCAGGTCCTTCCCGTACGAATCCCTGTCCCTCCAGTCGATCATGGTCGAGAGCCCCTTGTCGTGGATGGTGAGGGTCATGGGGGCCCCCACCCTTCCCCTTTTGTCCTTCTGCTCCTGATCGAAGGCCCTCCACTCCGGGCCCAGATCCATGATCCTCTCCGCTATCACGTACCCGCAGCCGGCGCAGACCAGCTCCCCGTGCTCGTAATCCCTCACCAGCTTGCTGCTCCCGCAGTTGGGGCAGGAGGTCCCCTTCCTCTCAGTCTTCTCCCCAGCCTCCTCCTCCGCCTTCACTCCTTCACCCCCACGTAGAGCTCCTTTCCCAGCAGGGAAGCCAATTCCTCCTCCTTCCATTCCTTCCTGGGACGGATGAGGGCGTAGGGGCGGGAAACTGGGCCGAAAAGGTCAAAGAGCCTGCCCACCTCCCCTTTACCCCTGACCAGTAACGGCTCCCCCAGCTTCAGGGGACTCTCCAGTCTGGCCACCAGTCCCCTGCTCGTCAGGTGAAGGAGCCTTCCCACCTTTTTCATCCCCGCCATGGTCTGTCCCCCTCCTATATCTATATTTAAGTCTTTCGGTATTTATTAAGCTGCTCCTTAAGGGTATGGGTATGTCCGACCTCAGGTTCATCTACCTGCTCGGTCCCGCCGGCAGCGGCAAGTCCACCCTCCTCTCCTCGCTCAGCGAGCTGATGGGTCAGCGGAGGAAGGTCCTCTCCCTCAACCTGGACCCGGGCGCGGACTGGCTCCCCTACACCCCCGATCTGGACGTGAGAACCAGGGTCACCCTGGGAGAGGTGATGGAGAGGTACAGGCTCGGTCCCAACGGTGCCCTGCTCGCCTCCGTAAACCTCACCCTGAACCACCTCCCCGAGCTGGAGGAACTCATCTCGGCCTGGAAGCCGGACTATGTGCTGGTGGACACCCCCGGGCAGCTGGAGCTCTTCGCCTTCAGGGAGACGGGGGCGAGGGTGGTGGCGGGGCTGGGGGGGAGGGCCGCCCTCCTCTTCCTCATCGATTCCTTCTTCGCGCGCAGCCCCACGGACTTCGTCTCCATGCTGATGCTGGCGGCCTCCGTGTACACCAGGTTCAACCTCCCCCAGCTCAACGTGCTCACCAAGATCGATCTCCTGCAGCAGGAAGAGCTAAGGAGGGTGGAGAGGTGGATGGAGGATCCCGAGTACCTATCCGCGGAGGTGGAGGAGGAAAGGGGGCTCAAAAGGGAAATGGCGAGGGGGCTCCTCTCCTCCCTCTCCTCCCTGGGCGTACCCGGCACCCTCCAGCTGGTTTCCTCCCTGCGGAACGAAGGAATGGTGGAGCTGCTGGCCTCCATCGAGAGGCTCTTCGGCACGGAAACGGAACTGGACCTGGGAGAGGAGGGCTATAGGGAGTGAGCGTTTCCGCCTTATAAGGCGGGGAGGGCCCAGGGCTGGGGATGGAGAGAAACCTCCCTAGCTTCCAGGAGCTGCTGGGAAAGGCGCTGGAAAACGGGATCATGGATCCCACCCACGTGATGGCGCTGGTGAAGCTGCCGGACGGGACCGAGAAGGGCCTGGAGGCCCTGGAGAAGGCGGAGGTGGACCTTTCCAGCAAAAGCAGGGCGGCGGTGAACCTCGCAGAGCTAGCCACCACGCTGAGGATGAAGCACGGCTATAGCCTCGACACCGAACTGGTGGCCCACTCCCTCTTTCACCTGACCAGGGGTCTCAACCTCCATCCCTGGCGGGCTGTGGCCCACTACTGGCCCCATCCCTCTCCCGTGATCTTCGTGATGGAGGGGGAGGTGGCCTTGGTGGTGGCTCCCAGGGTGGAGTGACCCCTCCCTTTTTTCCTCCGAGGCTTATTATTCCCCCCACCGATGGCTAAGAGGTTGGAGGGAACTTGTGAGTGGTTTGCCACGGTAGCCCCCGGTATCGAGGACATAGCCGCAGAGGAGGTGAGGGAGCTGGTGGGGCCCGCTGAGGCCGAGGTGGGCAGGGTATCCTTCAGGGCCCCGCTGGAGGCCATGTACGTGGTGAATTATGCCTCCAGAACCGTGAACAGGCTGTACCTGCTCCTGACCCGGGAAGAGTTCGAGGACCTCCGCGACATCTACAGGATAGCAAAGGGCCTCGACTACGGCCCCCTGCTGGCACCGGACAGGACCTTCGCCATCAGGTGCAAGCGCATCGGCGAGCACCCCTTCACCAGCCTGGAGGTTTCCAGGGTGGTGGGGCAGGCCGTCATAGACTCCATGCTGGAGACCCACCGCCTCAGGCCCAGGGTCAACCTTGAGGAGCCCGATCTGGAAATAGACGTCTTCGTAAGGTTCGGTGAGGTCCTGATGGGCGTGAACACCACGGGTGATTCCCTCCACAGAAGGAGGTACAGGGTGTACCATCACCCGGCGGCCCTGAAGGCGACGCTCGCGGCCTCCATGCTGAGACTGGGGGGATACCGGGGGCAGGCGCTGCTGGATCCGTTCTGCGGGGGAGGCACCATCCTCATCGAGGCCGCCCACCTGGTCAGGAGGTACCCGCTGATCCTCTTCAGGAGGGACTACCCTCTCTCCAGGCTCCCCTTCCATGATCCCTGCCTCGAAAGCTCCGTGAGGGAGAGGATGCTGGAATCGGTCGACCGGGGGACCTACCGGATAACGGGCATCGAGGTAAGCCCCAAGCACGCCGAGGGGGCCAGGGCCAACCTGAGGACCGCCCTGGTGGAGGACACCGTGGAGATCCTCAACGGAGACTGCACTCGCGTGGAGATCCACAGGGGCCTCGAAGCGGAGCTCCTGGTGACGAACCCTCCCTACGGCCTGAGATCGCACAGCCTGAGGAAGATAGGGGCGTTCTACGAGACCGCACTGAGGGTGCTGAGGGGGGCATACGGCGGCCTGAGGGCCGTCTTCATCACGGCTTCCTGCAGGCAGTTCGAGGAGGCGGCGGGAAAGGCGGAGGTGGAGATCTCCCACTCCAGAAGGGTGATGCACGGCGGGTTGCCTGCCAAGATCTATCTCCTGAGGCTCTAACCTAGGGCATGGGCCAGGCCGGCTTTCCCAGTCTCCTCCTGATCTCCCTGGCGAGGGCCTTCGCATCACCCACCCTGAAGTCGTCCGTTATCACGCACTCGGGATCGCTCACCTCCACGTACTCCATCAGCTGCTCGAAATCGGAGTGATCGCTGAGCGCGACCTCATACTCATCCCTTCCGATTTCCCTGACGGGGACCTCGAACTCCCATCCGCTGAGGTATATCCTGATTCCCCTTCCCCCGAACCTCCCCGCGGCCCGCGCGTGGTGGAGCCTCACATGGCTCCCCCTTGCCACCTCCCTTCCCTCCTCGCTCTCGGCCAGGATGAAGTCCCCCAATTCCATCCCGTACTTCTGGCAGATCCTGGCCACCTCATAGACCTTCCGCGACATGAGGATGGGCTCCCCTATGCCACCCCTCCTCAGGATTTCCGCCACCTCCTGCAGCTTTCCGTGGTAGCCGAAGATGTGAACGGGCCCGTCGCGCAGACCCTTCCTGACCAGCTTCACGAGCTCCTCCTCCACCCGATCCCTGAAGGGCCTTCTGCACGAGGGATTTCCGTAGGTGGCTTCCATCACCAGCAGGTCCGATTTCACGATCGGGGCCTTCGGAAGCCTGAAGTCTCCCGTGTAGAGGACCCTGCGGCCCTCCCCGGTCTCGACGAGGACCTGAACGGAACCCAGGATGTGTCCGGCCTCAAAAAAGGTCACCCTTTCCTCCCCAAACCTCACGCCTTTTCCGCAGTCAAGGAGCTCCAGCTTGCCGGGATCGGGTCTGAGGCCGTAGATGGACTCTACGAGCTCCGAAGTGGCGGGGGTCATCAGCACCCTGCCGCACCTCTCGCAGCTCTCCCTCAGGCCCAGCAGGTGATCCGCATGGGCGTGGGTAACCACCCTCACCATCCTGTCCTCGTGGCCATCCACCGTTAGGTTCTCCCCCAGCAGGACCGCCCCCCTGCCGGTTATCCTGGCCCTCGC
>CAZDZG010000037.1:0-9758 GCA_964509845.1 Hadarchaeota archaeon (SeqCode)
AGGTTAATGGGGCGAGTCCTAAGGCTTTGCTTAAGGTTGCAGGAACCAAAGCGTTCAGGGATGGTTTTACCAATTTCGTTCGGAGGCTAGAGGGGAATGGCAAGATACATCATAAGAGATGAAGTGGCTTACGTCTATGCCCTCTTCAAGCATGAGCCTTTACAGCGTTGGGGTGCACCCTTTCAGCCGGTTTTATGCCCGCGCTTACAGCGATCCAGCCTTCGGGTGCATACCTGTTGAAGTAGGCTTCGGCTATTTGGCTTCTGAAACTGTTTTCCATACAGACGAAAAGCACAGTCTTCAACACTCACCTTCCCAGTCTAAAAGGCGTTTCTCACCCTCAATCTTCTTTAAGTCTGTTATGTCCTGAGTTACCTCCATTGTGCCCAGATATTTGCCGTCTTTGTCTCTTACGGCGAAGTATCTTATGTGGATTAGGCGGCCGCCTTTTTGGATCCAGAATTCCGCCATGTCTTTTTTGCCTTTCTTGAAGGTTTCTAGGATTCTGTTAACTATGTGGATGCTTTTCTGCGGGTGGCAGAACTGCACTTTTCTACCGAGAATGGCTTTTGTTCTAACGAAGATACGTTTTTCCGCCTTGTTAAAGAATTTCACAGCGTCATCCTTGTCCACGAAGGTTATGTCCACAGGCAGAGTGTTCAGAATCGCTTCAACCTCTTCCCTTGTTAAAGTTCCAGTTTCAAACTGCAACACACTTTCGAGCACGGGCTTTTCCTCGGCAGGTTCCTCTACCCCTTTGACCATTTTTGCTGTTAAATGTGTTGGAGTGAAACAGCAATACCCGATCTCGTCGAAATCCTCCATTACGGTATTCCACTCTTGTTCTGTGACTATCTGCTGAGCTGCTGGAAACAGTATATTGTTCTCCTTGTAGATGTGGCTGTCAAGCATACCGACCACAGCCTTTGCCAGTTCGCTAAGCTGTCTCTTAAAATCTGAAAAGCCCATTTTTGCAGCGTTATCAATTAGGGCTTTAAGCTGTTTCTTCTTCTCCCTAAGTTGATTGTGCTCCATCCACATTATTGCCGGAGGTTCGCTTATTCCATGTCTTTCTAAAACCGGGAAAAGCGCGTTTTCCTCCCTCAAATAGTGCTTTTCAGCGTCTAAAAGCTCATCAGCAACATGCTTTAGCTGTGACAATTCTTCAATCACCGAGTCTGGGATTTCTGCCTTTTGAACCTTTTCGGTTAACAATGCAAGCTTTTCGGCGATTTGCTGAAGCATCTTATGCTCTTCAAGGAGTATGCCAATGGGGCTAGTTGGGGCAACCTCAACCTTCTGCTTTTCCAACTGCTCCTTAAAAATTGCCAAGTGGACGTCACAAAGTCTTTGGAGCTCCTCTCTTGAAATGCCCTCGCTTACAAGCTCCTGTTCAATCTTAGCTATCTCAAGCGAGCTCACATCCTCGAGAAATTGTTTAAACCGCTCTCTAACTTGTTCCGTGGGAACGCCGCCATGCAGCTCCCTCAAGATCTCTTTCAGTATTTTCTTACGCTCTTCTTCTGTTACTCCGCCCATTTCTTGTCAGCTCTTTACGTCAACCTGTATATATTTTCTCCCTATCGTCTTCGCAAAGCATGATCGTGACCAGGAATACCCTCGACCTGAGGGGACGAAGGGTTTACCTTCCGCTCTGGCTCTTCCTCCTGATGTGCTAGCTTTAGGAAAGGCTCAGAAGATCAGATCACTCCCGTTCTCTCCGCGATCCTCCTCGCGGTTTTCTTGTCGAGCTTCCTTCGGTTCAGGATGGTGAACCTCTCCGGCCTGATCTCCCTCGCCCTGAGCATGGCCTCCACCACCGTCTCCTCCTCCACTCCCAGCCCCTCCGCCGTGGTGGGGGCCCCCACCTCCGACAGAACCCTCCTGATCCTCTCCCAGTTCATCCTGTGCAGGTAGGCCATGAGGATGGTGCCCACCCCGCACCTCTCGCCATGCAGGGAGCGGTTGGGGGCCAGCTCCTCCAGGGCGTGGGCGAAGGAGTGCTCGGAGCCGCTGCACGGCCTGGAGCTCCCCGCTATGCACATGGCCACCCCGCAGCTGATCAGGGCCTCCACCACCACCCTCACCCCCTCCTCCCTTCCCTCCCCTATCAGGCGGGAATGTCTGGCGACCATTTCCGCGCTCATCAGGGCGAGCTGGGCGGCGTACTCCCCGTAGTACTCCCCGGTCAGGAGGTGGGAGAGTCTCCAGTCCCTCACCGCGGTGAACTTGGCCACCAGGTCCCCGCATCCGCTGGCCGTCAGCCGGCGCGGGGACCTGGAGATCACCCCCACATCCGCCAGGATGGCCAGGGGGGTTCTGGCCTCCACGGAGAGGGGGCCCAGCCTGCGGAGGGAGGCCCTGGAGCTGGCTATGCCGTCGTGGGAGGCGGCCGTGGGCACGCTGAGGAAGGGAAGGCCTGCCCGGGAGGAGGAGTACTTGGCCAGATCTATCACCCTCCCCCCTCCCACCCCCACCAGGAAGGAGGGGCGCACCCTCCGGATCTCCCCCTCCACCTCCTCCAGCGGCTCCCCCTCCACCCGCAGGGAGTGGGGCTCCAGCCCCTCCTCCTCCAGGGAGGCCATCACCCTGCCAGCGGCCTTGGCGTGGGTTCGGGGGCCGGAGAGCACCAGTGCCCTTCCCTCCAGCCCCAGCTCCCTGCAGATCCTTCCCACCCTCTCGATCACCCCCCTCCCCACCACCACCCTGGCGGGGAGGTCGATGACGTGAATCGCCCTCAACGGCCCTTACCCCGCCTGATCCTCCGGAGGGCCTCCACCATCTCCCCGATCCTCCTTTCCCCTTCCTCCTCCACCACCGTTCCCGTCACCACCAGATCCGCCCCCGCCCTCGCCGCCCGCTCGGCCTCCTCCGCCGTCCTTATTCCCCCTCCCACGATCAGGGGAAGGTCCACCACCCTCCTTACCGCGGAGATGGTCGAGGGGGGGACGGGGGAGGGGGCCCCCGATCCCGCCTCCAGGTAGAGGAAGCGCATTCCCAGGTACTGGGCGGCCAGCCCGTAGGCCGCCACCAGCTCCGCCTTCTCCGGGGGAAGGAACCTGGCCTGCCCCACGAAGCCTGCCGTTCCCCCCTGCCCCAGGATCAGGTATCCCATGGGGAGGACCTCCAGCCCATACTCTCTCACCAGGGGTGCCCCCAGCGCCTGGACGTCGATGAGGAAGTAGGGATTGGAGGAGTTCAGGAGGGACATGAAGAAGATGGCATCGGCGTGGCGGCTTATTCCGCACAGGTTGTTGGGGAAAAGGATCACGGGCACCTCCACCTCCCGCTTGATCGCCCTCACCGTCTCGTCGACCAGGTAGGAGGAGCAGACCGTGGATCCCCCCACCATGATGGCCGAGGTGCCCGCCTCCTCCGCCCTCCTGCAGAGCTCCCCCGCCCTCCTTCCCGGGGTCTTCTCGGGATCCACCAGCGTCAGGTGGAGGGGGTGCTTCCGTAGCCCCTCCAGCAGGTACCTCTCCACCTTCCCCAACTCAACCACCCAGCAGCCCCCTGGCCAGGCGGAGGGCGAAGCGCGGGTGCCTCAGCAGCTTCCTCCCCACCCTCCTCAGGTTCGTCCCGTTGGCCAAGTCCACCACGTCCTGTCCGGTCAGGATTTCGGCCAGCTGGTTCAGCTCCTCGTCGCTCAGCCCCTCTATGAGCCTGAGGACCTTCAGACTCCTGGAGAT
This sequence comes from Hadarchaeota archaeon (SeqCode), assembly GCA_964509845.1. Taxonomy (GTDB): domain Archaea; phylum Hadarchaeota; class Hadarchaeia; order Hadarchaeales; family WYZ-LMO6; genus WYZ-LMO6. The sequence continues at coordinate 3,690 of CAZDZG010000037.1, forward strand.
CCTGTCGCTCCACTCCCGGTACCTCCTCGGATACTCTTCCAGCTCCGCTTCCCCCTTCACGGCCTTTCCCGCCACCTCCCCCGCCAGGCCACCCGCCACCAGGGAGGAGTGGATCCCCCCTCCCGTCATGGGTATGACCTGCCCCGCGGCATCCCCGCAAACCATCACCCCCTCGCCCACCACCCTCTCCAGCTGCCCCCCTATGGGAACGGGGGCGGCCCCCACCTCCACCACCGCCGCCCTTCCGAAGAGCTCCGGGTGGGAGGAGAGGAAGCGATCCAGGTAGGGCTTGGCGGGGGCCCCCCTCACCCCTATCCCCACGTTGGCCTCCCCCCCTCCCTTCGGGAAGATCCAGAGGTAGCCGCCGGGTGCCACCCTCCTCCCCAGGTATGCCTCCAGGGTGGTGGGGTCCTCGATCCCGCAGTTCACCATCCTGTACTGGAGGCAGGGGATGATCTCTCGATTCCTGCTCCCCAGGGCCCTGCGGGCCACCAGGGAGTTGACCCCATCGCACCCTATCACGATCCTCCCTTTCACCGTCCGCCTCTCCCCTCCCAGCCTCACCAGTACCTTCCACCCCCCCTCCTCCCTCTTCAGGTCCAGCACCGGGGTTCCCACCCGCACCTCCACCCCTTCCCTTACGGCCAGCCCGGCCAGCTCCCGCAGGAAGAGCACCTTGTCTATCACGAACCCCGCCACCCCCAGCCTCCTCGAGCTGATGTCCACCCATTTCCGCTCGTCGGGGGCGTGGACCCTGAAGACCTCCACCCGGTTCCTGATGAACCTCCCTCCCCTCACCCCCGCGTCCTTGAGGGTGGAGGCGGAGACGGCCTCGCCGCACGGCTTCTTCCCCAGACCGTTCTCCCTCTCCAGGAGCAGGGTCTTGGCACCCTCCCGCGCGGCCCTCCTGGAGGCCATGAGCCCCGCGGGCCCGGCCCCCACCACGATCACGTCGTAGTCCGGCCGGTCGGGCATCCCTGTCTGACTCCCCCCGGGGGATATTAAGCTCCCAGCCCCCGCCTTATCTCCCTTACCTCCTGCTGGAACCTGCGGTAGGCCTCCGTCTGCTTGAGCCTCTCCTTGTCCCTCTTGTACAGGTCATCGCTCAGCCTTCTTCCCGTCCTCCTCTCCCACTCCTCGATCGGGATGCCCTGGCTTTCCTGATCCTTGTCCCTGTACCACTCGGGGATGACGTTGAAGGCGCAGAAGGGCACCACCCTCCCATCGCTCATCACGTAGTGGATGCAGCACCTCTTCACCCTCTCCAGATCGTAGTTGTATAGATCCATGAAGTGCATCATGCCTATGAAGAGGGATTTCAGGTGGAACTGCCCCAGGGAGGAGTAGTTGCGTTTCACGAAGATCTGGTAGATGAGCCTGCTCAGCTTGAGGTCCTTGGGTTTCTTCCTCGAATCTATGAACTTTCCCAGGGAGACCAAGAGCTTCAGCTTCATCAGGGTCTTGCTCTTCCCCCTCCTCAGCTCCTCCGTCTTCTCCCGCAGGTACTCCAGGAAGCCCTCCACGTCCACGAACCTGGTGATCGGGATCATCCTCCCGTCCTCCTCGAAGACGTAGGTGGCCGCCCCGCAGGCGAAGTGGGAGCTGAGCTCGTATCCAGGCCTGCCGGTGAGGGCCTCTATGAACCGGTTGAGGATGAGGGCGGTGGGTACCGGGAAGAAGTCTTGAAGGGTAAGCTCTCCGTTCGTCTGCTCCTCCAGCCTCTTGATGACATCCGGGATGGTTATCCTGTACTTGTCCCTCTCCTGCCTGGACATCCTTCCCACCAGGGAGACGGGCTGGAAGTTCACGCTCCTCACCACGTCCAAGTTCCTGAGGGCGTACCTCACGATGTCTCCCACCTCGTGATCGTTCACCCCCTTCAGGATGGTGGGGACGAGGACGATTCCCGGTCCATCCCTGCGGCAGCTCTCCAGGACCAGGGGGAACTCCCAGTGGTTCTTGGGGTTGGTCTCCTCGCTCACCCCGTCGAAGCTGAGGTAGAGGGTGTTGACCCCGGCCTCCCTCACCCGCCTGACCAGCTCGGGTTGCAGGGCCAGCCTTATCCCGTTGGTGTTCAGCTGGATGTGATCGAAGCCGTGCGACTTCGCCAGCTTCACGATTTCGATCAGGTCCTCCCTCAGGCAGGGCTCCCCTCCCGTCAGCTGCACGGCGTTGCAGGGGATGGGCCTCTCCTCCTTCAGGATCCTGAACATCTCGTCGATCTGCTGAATGGTGGGCTCGTAGACGTAGCCGAGGCGCTGGGCGTAGAAGAAGCAGTTGCTCACCAGCACGCCTTCTCCTCCGATGAAGGTGTGTTCCGGAGAATCCACCTCCAGATCGTAGACCTCCTCCACCGGGTCGACGGGGTCTATCCGCGCCAGGGGATCCAGGAGAAAGTTGCCGAAGTGCGGACCATCGCCGGGGGAAGGCACCTCCCCTTCCTCCTCCGGCAGCCTGTGAACGGTGAGGAGGATCTCGCCGGCTCTCAGCCCCTTCACCCTCCTCCGCACGAGCCTGCCCCTTTCGTAAACGATTATCGGATGATCCTCCGTTACCCTTATCCTCTTGCCGGTTCGGGTGGTCACCCTGTAAATGGTCTTTCCGTACTTCCGCCGGTAAAGGCGGGTGACCCTCAGCCACCTCACCCTTCCACCCTCTCCCCCCAGCACGTAGATTCCGGACGCTTGACAGGCCTCCCCCTCCCCGGCTGGCTCCGGCCTCCCCCCGGCGAAGACCTCCCTGGCTATGTCGCCTATCCGGCACAGTCCCCTCCCCTTCACCATCACCTCCTCATCCGGCGGAAGGCAGTACCAGCAGGCCAGGTCGCATCGGTTCGTCAGGACGAGGTTGGCCAGGGCCGTGTGGCTCAGGTGCAGCCTGCAGAGGCCGCAGTCCTGGGGACAGAGGGGGTTCTCCTTGGTCACCTGGGGGTTCTCCACCCCCCTTCCGTCCAGGGCATAGCGCTGTGCCCTCCGGTACCACTCGTAGGAGCCGAGGTAAAGCTCCTGGAATTCCCCGTGCTCCGGACAGACCTTCCTCATCCAGACCTTCCCATCGGCCTCGTAGAGGGTGGCGGGAAGGATCTTGAGGCACTCCGGGCAAACGGAGCTGGTCCTTCCGAGCTCCATCTTCGCCGCTTCGGAGGGTGAGGTTTTTAATCCTACCGAGAAAACCTTAACCCCAGCCTGCCAGGAGGGAAGATGGCCCCGGAGAGGTTCCTGGCCTTCCTCTCCCTCCTCAGGCCCCCCAACTGCCTCATGATGGGGATGGCCGTGCTGGTGGGGGAGCTCCTTTCGGCGGGGAGGCTGGAGTTCCTCCCCAGCCTGCTGGGCTTCCTCACGGCCTTCCTCCTGACCGGGGCCTCCATGGTGCTCAACGATTACTTCGACCGCTTCGTGGACGAGGTGAACCGTCCGGAAAGACCCCTCCCCAGCGGTCTGGTCTCGCCGGGAGAGGCCCTCCTCCTGGCCTCCCTCCTCTCCCTGACCGGCCTCCTCTCGGCTTGGGGGAGCTGGTGGGAGCGGGGCACCCCCTATCCCCTGCTGGTGGCCTCCCTCTCCCTCCTCCTGGCCTCCTACTACAACGCCAGGGGGAAGAGGACGGGCCTTCCGGGAAACCTGATGGTGAGCACCTGCGTGGCCGTTCCCTTCCTGTACGGCCCTCTGGTGCTGGGGGAGGGTCCCTCCCCCGCCCTCTCCCTCTTCCTGCTCATGGCCTTCCTCTCCAACACCGGGAGGGAGATCCTGAAGGGGATGGCGGATGTGGAGGGGGACAGGAGGAGGGGAATAAGAACGCTGGCCGTTTCCCGCGGTCCCTCCGGCGCCGCCCCCTTCGTCCTCCTCTTCTACGCCTCGGCGGTGGGCCTGAGCCCCCTTCCCCTCTTGCTGGGAGAGGTTTCCCTCTGGTACCTCCCCCCCGTGCTGGTGGCGGATGCGGGCTTCCTCCTCACGGCCCTCCTTTCCGTCAGGGATCCCTCCCCGGCGAGCTCCCTCAGGCTGAAAGGCCTCTCCCTCCTCTGGATGCTCTTCGGCCTGCTGGCCTTCCTGCTGGGAAAGCTGGGGGGTGGGGGATGAGGCTTCCCGAGCATCTCAGGGAGAGGCTGCGGAGGCCCTGGGGAAGGGTCTTCCCCAGCATGCGGGAGGCCCTGGAGCACGTGAGGTCCCTGCGACCGGTTAGGATCGTGGCGGTGGGGGACAGGGTGACCGCCACCCTGCTGGAGGAGGGGGTGAGGCCGGACGTGTGCGTGGTGGACTTCAGGACCCTCCGCTCCCCCCTTCCGGGGGAGGAGCGGAGGAGGGTGGAGGAGCTCGATCTGCCGGAGAGGAGGGTGTCCAACCCGGCGGGGACCATCTCCAGGGAGCTCTGGGAGTCCTTCGACCTCCCTCCTCCCCTGAAGATCGTGGTGGAGGGCGAGGAGGATCTGGCCACCCTGGTGGCGGCGGTGAAATCGCCCCCTGGGACGGTGGTGCTTTACGGACAGCCGGGGGAGGGGGTGGTGGTGATGGAGGTGGAGAAGGTCAGGGGGGAGGTGGAGGCCCTCCTGAGGGAGTTCGAGGGGGGCTTTCCCCGATAGGATTAAACTTCCTCCCTTCCTGAGAGGAAGGTGGAAAGGTGCCGGAGGGAGGCTTCAGGAAAAAGGTGGCCGGGGCGGAGCTCGCCTTCACCTTCCACGACGTCATCCTCCTTCCCGGCCTGGCGGTGGAGCCCTCCGAGATAGACATCAGGACCAGGTTCACCAAGAACTACTCCCTCAACATCCCGCTGGCCTCCTCCCCCATGGACACCGTCACGGAGACGGAGATGGCCATAGCCATGGCCAGGGAGGGGGGAGTGGGAGTGCTTCACCGCAACTGCAGCGTGGAGGAGCAGGTGGAGATGGCCAAGAAGGTGAAGAGGGCGGAGTCCCTGGTCATCAGGGACGTGATCACGGTGGAGCCCGACCAGCAGGTGGGGGAGGCCATGAGGCTCATGGAGATCCACCACATCTCCGGCCTCCCGGTGGTGAAGGGGGGCAAGCTGGTGGGGATCCTGACGGGAAGGGACGTGAGGTTCGCCAATCCGGAGGCCAGGGTGGAGAGCGTGATGACCAAGGAGGTGATCACGGCCCCGGAGGGGATAACGCTGGAGGAAGCGAAGGAGCTCCTGCACAGGCACAGGATCGAGAAGCTTCCCATCGTGGACGAGCACGGGAACCTGAAGGGCCTCATCACCTTCAAGGACATCATGCTCAGGGGGAGGTATCCGGAGGCCAGCAGGGATGAGGAGGGGCAGCTCCTCTGCGCGGCGGCCGTTTCCCCCTTCGACCTGGAGAGGGCGAAGAAGCTGGACAGGTACGTGGACATCCTGGTCACCGACGTGGCCCACTTCCACAACTCCGCCGTGCTGGAGGCCACCAAGCGAATGATGGAGGAGGTGGAGGCGGATGTGGTGGTGGGAAACGTGGGAACCTATCAGGCGGCGGAGGACGTGATCACCAGGCTGGAGAAGGTGGCGGGCTTCAGGGTAGGGGTGGGCTCCGGTTCCATCTGCATCACCACCGAGGTCACCAAGGCGGGGGCACCCACCCTCTACGCCACGGCGAGCGTGGCCGATGCCCTGAGGGACTACGGGCTGGACATACCGGTGACGGCGGACGGGGGGGTTAGGGGGCCCGGGGACATAGCGCTGGCCCTGGCGGCAGGGGCCTCGGTGGTCATGGCGGGAAACCTCTTCGCCAGGTGCAAGGAGGCCCCCGGGACACTGGTCAGCATAGGGGGAAGGTACTACAAGCAGTACAGGGGGATGGGGAGTCCTTCGGCCATGGCCAAGAGGTATTCGCTAGACCGGTATTCCGTGCCCTCCAAGGGAATAGTGGAGGGGGTGGAGGGCTGGGTTCCCTACAAGGGGGAGGTGAGCACGGCCGTGAGGGAGCTGGTGCAGGGGCTCAAGGCCTCCATGGGGTACGCGGGGGCCAGGAACATCAGGGAGCTGTGGGAGAAGGCCAGGTTCGCCCTCCTCTCCCCGCTGGGGGCCGCGGAAACCAAGCCCCATGACATCCTCCTTCCCTCCGAGGTGGAGAGGGGAGGCTAG
>CAZDZG010000038.1:0-3455 GCA_964509845.1 Hadarchaeota archaeon (SeqCode)
GGGAGAGAGATGGGCATACCCCAGCTCCTCTTTTCCTCCCTCTGGTTCATCCTCCCCGCCTACGCCGCCAACATGACCCCCGTGGTGACGGGAGGGGGAAGGGCCATCGACGGGGGGAGGAAGTTCCTGGACGGAAGGCCCCTGCTGGGGCCGGGGAAAACCGTGAGGGGGTTCGCGTGCGGCATCCTGGCGGGCTCGCTGGTGGGGCTGGTGCAGGCCCTCCTCCATCCCCTCCTCGAGCCCCGGGTTCCCCTCCTGCTGGGGGGCCCGCTGGAAACGGCGCTGGCGGGCTTCCTCCTCTCCCTGGGGGCCATGCTGGGGGATCTGGCCGGAAGCTTCCTGAAGCGCCGAATGGGGGTGGAAAGGGGTGAGCCCTTCCCCGTGCTGGACCAGCTGGACTTCGTGGCGGGGGCCCTTCTCTTATCCCTTCCCCTCAGCCCCCGCCTCAGCTGGGAAGCGGTGGCCGTCCTCCTCCTCCTCACCCCTCCCCTCCACCTCCTCACCAACTACCTGGGATACAGGATGGGGCTGAAGAGCAGGCCCTACTGACCCCTCCCTTTTTAGAGGGGGTGGAGGAGGGGAAAAGGTGAGGTTCCTCCACCTGGGCTGGAGGGAGGTGCAGGGGCTCTGCGAGAGGCTGGCGGAAAAGATAAGGGGGGCGGGCTTCTCCCCGGACCTGGTGGTGGCCGTGAGCCGCGGGGGCTTTCCCGTGGGCAGGATCCTCTGCGACCTGCTTGGGGTGGAGGAGCTGGCCTCCGTGCAGGTCAGGTACTACGCGGGACCGGGGGAAACCGAAAAGGAGCCGGAGGTGATCCATCCCCCCAATGCGGAGCTGGCGGGGAGGAGGGTGCTGGTGGCCGACGACGTGGCGGATACGGGACACTCCCTGACCGCCGTCAAGAGGCTCCTCTCAGGCAGGGGGGAGAGGGAGCTGAGGGTGGCCACCCTCCACTACAAACCCTGGAGCGTCCTCAGGCCCGATTTTTACGTGGAGGAGGTCACGGAGTGGGTGGTCTACCCCTGGGAGGTAAGGGAGACCATCCTCAAGCTCGCCCTGAGGCTCAGGAAGGAGGGAAAGAACAAGGGAGAGATAAAGGAGAAGCTCAGGGAGTGGGGCTTCGATCCCTCCGTCACGGAGGAGGTGGTGGAGGGTATATAAAAGGGGGGGGGACATCTCCTTCTGAAATGGGGACACTAAGCGGGAGCTGCTCGGCGTGCGGAAGGAGCTCCTCCGAGCTCCACCGCTGCAAGATCTGCGGGGCCTCGGTCTGCCCGCGCTGCTACTCCCCGGAGAGCGGGACCTGCAGGAAGTGCCTCTCCAAGGGCCTCTGGGTGGAGGAGGAATGAGGAGGGAAGCCCTGGAGGAAGTGGAGGAGGTGCTGGAGGAGCTCAGGGAGGAGAGCAGGGAAGGAACCCCCGTGCTGGTGGAGGGAAGGAACGACAGGGGGGCCCTCCTGTCGCTGGGGGTGGAGGGAAAGATCGTCCACCTGCACGACGGCAGGAGCCTGCCCGACCTGCTGGAGGACCTGAGGGAGTACCGGAGGGTGATCGTGCTCACCGACTTCGACCGGGAGGGGGAGGAGCTGGCCGCCAGGTGCTCCAGGTACCTCAGGGTGATGGGCGTGGAACCCCTCCTGGATCCCAGGGAGAGACTGAAGAGGCTCCTCAGGAAGGAGGTAAAGGACGTGGAGGGGATGGCCCACTTCCTCCTCCGCCTGGCCAGGGGAAGGGTGAAGGAGTAGCCTTGCCCCCCCTCTGGCTCCCCTTCCTCCTCTCCGCCGTTCCCCTTTTCGAGGGAAGGTACGCCATACCCCTGGCCCTCCTCCTCGGTCTCCCCCTCCTTCCGGCCTACCTCCTCTGCACCTCCGTCAACCTGGCCGTCATCCCGGGCGTCTTCTGGGGAATGGAGGCCGTGGTGCCCCGCCTGAGGCGCAGGTGGGGATGGGTGGAGGGCCTTTTCAGGCTCCTCGGCAGGAAGAGGCTGAAGAGGAGGCACTTCGTGGCCCTTTTCACCTTCGTGGCCCTCCCCGTCCCGGGAAGCGGGGCCTACACGGGCACCGTCCTCGCCTACCTGCTGGGCATGAGGGGAGGAAAGACCATGATCACCCTGGGCCTGGGGGTGCTGACGGCCAACGCCCTGACCTCGCTGGCCGCCGGGGGCCTGGCCTGGCTCGCCGGGGTGCCCTAACCCCCGCGGGTCCTCCTGCCGTACTTGTACTCGATGGCGCAGGAGCCCTCCGAGGACACCATGCAGGGACCCACGGGATGGCCGGGGTTGCAGGCCCCGCCGAAGAGGGGACAGTCCTGGGGATCCATCAGTCCCCTGAGGACCTCCCCGCACCTGCAGGAGGGGTGCGGTTCAAATTCCTTCCCCTCCAGCTCCCTCAGTTCGTCCTCGTACCTCTTCCTGGCATCGTATTCTTCAAATTCCCTCCTCAGGGCCATGCCCGAGCGGGGGATGACGGGGAAGCCCCTCCAGGGAACGTCCACGGGCTCGAAGACCTCCTCCATCACCCTCCTGGCCTTCACGTTCCCTTCGGGCCTCACCGATCTGGTGTACTCGTTCACCACCCCCACCTCCCCCCTGGAGATCATCCTGGCCAGGAGGTAGACCCCCATCAGGAGGTCCAGGGGCTCGAAGCCCGCCACCACCTGGGGGATCCCGTAATCCCTGGCTATCTCCTCGTAGGCCCTGGTGCCTATCACGGTGGAGACGTGTCCCGGCTCTATCAGCCCCTGGATCCTGGTCTCCCCCAGCTCCAGGAGGGCCCTGACGGCGGGGGGGATGTAGCGGTGGCAGCACAGGATGGAGAAGTTGGGCGGCGGACCCCTGAGGAGGGTGACGGCCGTGGAGGGGGCGGTGGTCTCGAAGCCTACGGCCAGGAAGACCACCTCCCTGTCCGTCCTCTCCGCAAGCGCCACCGCATCCCTTATCCCATAAACCACCCTCACGTCCGCCCCCTCCCCCCTCAGCCCCGCCAGCGAGCCGCTTCGGGAGGGAACCCTGAACATGTCCCCGAAGGTGACCACGATCTTTCCCTTCCTGGCCAGGAGGAGGGCCTCCTCGATCTCCCTCTCCGTGGTAACGCAGACGGGACACCCCGGGCCCTGCCTTATCTTGATCCCGCAGGGCTCCAGCAGGCGATCGAGCCCATACCTGACCAGCGTGTCCTGGTGGGTTCCACAGACGTGCATCAGGAAGAGATTGAGGCCCAGCCTCCTCAGTCCCTCCACGATCCTCTCCGCCGTCTCCCTATCCCTGAACCTGAACATGATCAGCCCTGGGAAAGGATCTCCCGCCAGAGCCTGAGGCTCTCCCTGGCCTCCTCCTCATCCAGGACCTGAATGGCGAAGCCCGCGTGGACGATCACGTACTGCCCCACCTCCACCTCCACCAGGGAGAGGTCCACCTCTCGGAGGGTGCCGTCCCCGAAGTCCACTTTCCCCAGCTCCCC
>CAZDZG010000038.1:3555-9040 GCA_964509845.1 Hadarchaeota archaeon (SeqCode)
TGGGGGCCAGCCTCTCCACCTCCTCCAGGTAGTTCTCCGCCACCCCCTCGCACTCCAGCAGCTCCACCCCCTCCCCCACCTTGCCCCTCACCCTCCTCACCACCTCCAGCCCCACCCCGTCATCCCTGCGCAGGGAATTCCCCACCCCCATCACCACGAGCTTCCGGCAGCCCCTCAGCCACTCCTTCAGCTCCCTCTCCATCGTAAAAAGGTGGGAAGGGAGACTAAAGCGTTGGTCAGGGCCTGGTGAGGGTGCGCAGGAGGCGGCGCTCGTGGTCGTAGATCTTGACCTCCAGGGGCATCTTCCCCAGCGCGAAGTGGGTGGCGCAGGCATAGCAGGGATCGTAGGCCCTGAAGGCCATCTCGATCATGTTCAGGATTCCGTCCGTGACCTTCCCCCCGGAGATGAGGGCTTTGGCGGCGTTCTTGATGGAGAGGCAGATGGGGGCGACGTTGTTGGTGGTGGCCACGATCAGGTTGACCTTCTTGATGAGGCCGTCCTCCGTGAGCTGGTAGTGGTGGTACAGGGTCCCTCTGGCCGCCTCCACCACCCCCACTCCCTCCCCCGGAGGCCCGATCGGGTTCCTCACCTCCTTGCTGGTGATCTCGGGATCCTGGGAGAGCTCCAGCGCTCGCTCGCTGGCGTAGAGGAGCTCTATCAGCCTGGCCCAGTGGAAGGCCAGGGTGGAGTGCACGGGCTTGCCGCCCAGGGTCTCGTACATCCGCTCGTACTCCTGCTGGGCCAGCGGGGTGGCCATGCCGTCGGCCGCGTTCAGCCTCCCCAGCGGTCCCACCCGGTAGAGGCCGCTGTCGGGCCCGTCCACCAGTCCCTTCCACCCCACCTTCTTCAGGTAGGTGAACTTCACGTAGGTCCACTCCTCCACGTGCTCCCCTATCACGTCCAGGTACTGGGAGGGGGAGAACTTCACGAACTCCTTTCCGCTGGGATCCACCACCCTGATCTTCCCGTCGTAGAAGTTCACCCTGTTCCTGTCGTCCACGAGCCCCATGTAGTAGGTCCTGAGGGTGTAGGCGTCGCTCTTTATCAGCTCCACGTACCGCTGGTTCTTCAGCACCACCTGGTCGAAGAGCTGGAGGGCCTTCTGGGAGAACTCCACGCAGGACCTCGCCATCTTCTCAATTTCCCTCCTCTCCTCCTCGCTCAGGGGCTTGCTTACTCCTCCCGGGAGGCCGCAGACGGGATGGGTGGCCTTTCCTCCCAGGATGGCCGTGATCCTCTGACCGTAGGCCCTGTGCTTGATCACTTCCTTCCCCACCTCCAGCCCTGCCTTCTTGATCACTCCCAGGATGTTCCTCTCCGCTGCCGGGGCATCGGGCCCCACCACGAAGTCCGGCCCTCCCAGGTAGAAGAAGTGGAGGATGTGATCGTAGATGTAGTAGCCGGAGTAGATCAGCTCCCTTAGCTTCTTGGCGGCCGGCGGGGGGTCCACGTGGAAGGCCGCATCCAGGGCCTTGGTGGAGGCCATGTGATGGGCCACGGGACAGACCCCGCAGATCCTGGAGGTGATCTGGGGCATGAGCTCCGCCCTCCTCCCCTCGCAGAAGCGCTCGAAGCCCCTGAGCTCGGGGACCTGCAGGTAGGCGTTGGCCACCTCCCCCCTCTCGTCCAGGAAGATGCTGATCTTGCCGTGTCCCTCCAGCCTGGTGATGGGGTCTATGGTGATGACCTTCATTTCTTCCTCACCCTCCCCCCCAGCACCGAGGCCGGGAGCGTGTACAGGTAGAAGGTTCCCACCGGATCCACCACCTTATCCACCAGCTTCTGCGGATCGTAATCGGCTTCCCTTTCCTTCTCCACCCCCAGAAGGGAGGAGAGGGCGCTTATCATGGCCGCCCCCTGGTCCACCTCGTTGGGGCAGGGACCCTGGCAGCCGGTGCAGGGCATGTTGCCGTTCACGCACCTGGCCTCGCACCCGCCCCTGGTGGCCGGTCCCAGGCAGATCACGCCCTGAACCAGGAAGCACTTCTCGGGGTCCAGCTGCACCTCGTGAGGCCTCCTGATCTCCAGGATGGAGAGCTTCTCGGGCTTGGTCTTGTTCCTAGGACACTCGTCGCAGACCGACTTCAGGGGGGCCAGCACCGATCCCTTGGGCGGAAGCTCCCCCCTGGCTATGGCCTCCACCGCCTTCAGGATGAGGGAAGGAACTGGAGGACAGCCGGGGAGGTAGTAATCCACCTCCACCGTCTGGTCCAGGGTCTTCACCCTGTCGTAGAATTCGGGGAGCCCCAGCTCCCCCTCCGGCACCCTGGTGGAGGTCTTCGGGAGCACCCGCTGGGGGTTCTCCGTGGAGGGGGACTCCAGGTAGACCCTGGCGAAGATCTCCTCCCGGTCGGCCAGGTTGGCCAGCCCGGGAATACCCCCGGTGTGGGAGCAGGAACCGAAGGCCACCAGGATCTTGGCCTTCTTCCTCAGGAGCCTGGCCATGTGCTCCTGCTCCTCCGTCCTTATGGCCCCGTTGAAGAAGCAGACGTCTATGGAGCCGTCGGGCATGGCCTCCACGTCCTTGTACTTCACGTCGAGGGCCACGGGCCAGAAGACGATGTCCGCCAGCTCCACCACGTCCAGGATTTTTTCATCCATATCCAGAACGGCTATCTCGCACCCGCCGCAGCTGGCCGCCCAGTAGAAAGCAAACTTCAATTTCTTCTTCGGCCCGCCCATTCCCATCCCTGCCAATTTTAACGCTACTTTTCACCAATCCTTCTTTTAAACTTTGTGGTGGCTCAGGAGATGTCGTTCATGTAAAGGAGCTTGTTCTGGGGGAGGTAGATGATGACCATGGCGTCCCCTATCACCAGCGGGTCCTTCAGCTCGAACTCCAGGACGTCCCCGGGGGAGAAGTCCAGCCTGACCTCCCCAGGTACCCACATCCTGAGGTTCCGGATCCTGTGCTCGTTATTCAGGCCGCCCGTCCTGGCCCCCCACCCGAAGAGGGTGTTGACCTTCCGGCCGGAGGCCTGATAGTCCACATACCTGATCCTGTTGTCCGGCCGGTTGTCGAAGTACATCTCGATGACCTGGCCGTCGAAAACTATGCGGGCGTCGTGCCAGCGGTTGTCGTCCATGTTCCACAGGTCGACGGATGCCAGAAGGGCACCGCGGTAGCGAAGCTGCAGGTTATCCTGGTATTCGTCGTAGGCGAAGATGTATCCCCCCGCATCCGCGTCCTCGTTGGGGGGGGTGCTGCTGCAGTAGGCGTAGAAGTAGGTGGCATCGGCCCCCGTCCCCCATCCCGCCCAGAACTGGAACTCCACCACGAAGCTTTGTGGGGGAGGGGTGAGCACGTACTCCAGCTGCCCGTTTTCGTTGTTGACCGCTCTGGTCAGCCTGATCCACCGGTTCTCCCTGTCGTAGTAGGCCGAGTTCTTGAGGGTTCCCGAGGGGGCGGAGCTGAGGTCCTCATAAATCAGGTACCCCGCCCTCCTGCCGTTCAGGCAGGCGTTCAGGGGCTCCACCTCCATCCCGCTCTTCTTCACCACCAGGTCCCCCCAGCCGAACTTCCCATCCCTGATCACGAAGGCATTCTTGATCACGTCCCCCTTCAGGTGATGGATGACCAGCCTCTGGCTCTTCCATTCGAAGCCGTCCACCCCAAGTTTGGCATCCAGGGTCCTGGCAGACATGCTCGTCCCCCCCAGAACCACGATCACAGCCGTGGCTATGGAAAAAACCATGGCGATGAGGATGATCTCGGCTATGAGCGAAGAGATTCCCCTTCCCACATTTAATAATTGGTCGCTCTGGGATTAGAAGCTTTTTATAGAGATGCTTCCTAAACAACAAAGAATGGTAACCTACAGTGACCGCCCGTGGCTCAAGATTTATGAGCAGATAGGCTTGCCCTACCACTTTGATTACCCAAAGATACCCCTCTTCGAGCTCATAGACCGGGCTGCTGCGGAGTATCCTAACTGCAAATCCATGGTGTACTTCGACAGGGAATACACCTACGCCCAGCTCAAGGAATACACGGACCGGCTTGCCAACGCCCTCCATAGGATGGGTATAAAGAAGGGGGATGTGGTGGGGGTGCAATTGTTCAATTCCCCCCAGTTCATCATAAGCGTTTACGGGGCCCTCAAGGCCGGAGCCATCGTGGCCCTCATGAGCCCCCTCCTGCCCAAGCCCGAGCTGGAGTACGAGCTGAACACCTCGGGGGCCAAGGTCCACATCACGGACGAGTCCAGGCTGGAGGAGGTGAGGGAGATACAGGGAAGGACCAAGCTACAGCATGTCATCGTCACCTCCGTGAAGGACTTCTCCCCCTCCGAGGACCCGGAGCCGGCGGAGGTGCCGGGGGCCCTCCAGCTGCGCAAGGTCCTCGCCGAAGCCGAGCCTTCCCCACCCAAGGTGGAAATAGACCCCGTGGAGGATGTGGCCCTCCTCTTCTTCACGGGAGGGAGCACGGGGATACCCAAGGGAGTTATGCTGACTCACTACAACCTCACCACCAACATCATCCAGACCTTCGGACCCACCGCGGCGGGAATGCTGGAGCCCAACAAGGGGAACTTCTCAGTGATGGGGTGCCTGCCCTTCTTCCACATCTACGGCTTCACCTGCGCCATGAACGTGGCCCTTTACTGGGCCGGATGCCTGCTGCTGGTTCCCGACGCCAGAAACACCAAGATGATCTATGAGCTTCTGGTGAAGTACCGCCCCCTGCTCATGCCGGGCGTCCCCACGCAGTTCATGAGGCTGCTGCAGGAAAAAGGGGTGGATCTGTCCGAGCTCAAGGGATGCGTCCCCTACAGCGGGGCTGCCGCCCTTCCCCCCGAAGTCTCTAGGGAGTACGAGGAGAAGGCGGGGGTGCTGGTGAGCGAGGGGTACGGACTCTCCGAAGCGAGTCCAGTCACCCACACCAACTTCGTGGCCATCCTGAAGGGAGCGGGGCTCGACCTGGGACTGCCGGTGAAAGTGGGATCCATAGGGATACCCGTCCCCGACACGGATGTAAAAATCGTGGATATCGAGACCGGAACCAAGGAGGTGCCGGTGGGGGAGCCGGGAGAGATGATCATCAAGGGTCCCCAGGTGATGAAGGGTTACTGGCCCACTCCGGGAAGCGGGCTGAGGGACGGGTGGCTTTACACGGGAGACGTGGCCAAGATGGACGAGGACGGGTACTTCTACATCGTGGACCGCACCAAGGACATGATTAACGTCTCGGGGCTGAAGGTCTACGGGAGGGTGGTGGACGATGTCCTCTACGAACACCCGGCGGTAGCCAAGGCTGCCGCCGTGGGGATACCGGACCCGGAGCGTCCCGGCAGCGAGAGGGTTAAGGCCTTCATAGAGCTGAAGGAGGGATACGAGCCCAGCGAGGAGCTGAAGGAGGACATCATAAGGCACTGCAGGGAGAGGCTCCCCCCCTATGCGGTGCCCAAGTTCATCGAGTTCAGGAAGGAGCTTCCCCTCACCGTCACCGAGAAGGTCTTCAAGAGGAAGCTGAGGGAGGAAGAG
>CAZDZG010000039.1:0-8842 GCA_964509845.1 Hadarchaeota archaeon (SeqCode)
CCGTCCCGGGGATGGATCACGGCCACCATCTCCCCCCCCTCGAAGACCCTCACCATCCCGTCCTCCCCGGAGACCGTCATCCCCACCGCCCTGGTGAGGGAGGTGATGCCCGCCACCGCCCTGTGCCTGGTGCCCAGCCCGTGAGGCACCCTCACCTCCCCCTCCACCACCAGGTACCTCATGGCCGCCAGGACCCTTCCGTCTCCCCCCACGATGAAGGCCCCATCGAAACCCCTGGCGTATCTCTTCAGCAGGTCCCAGAAGTACCGGTCGGTGATGCGGATGTCGTGCCCCTCGAAGGGGTTGGGCATGAGCTGCCTGGACCTCTCCAGCACCCTCTCCTCATCCCCCACCACGAGGGCCGCCCCTATGGGACCCCCTTCCCCCGGATGGGCCAGCGCCCTGCAGAAGTCCAGCGTGGCCTTCAGGACGGGCTCGCCCTCAAGCCTGGTCAGGAAGGGCTCGCTCCCCCTGACCCTGTACAGGAACAGGGAATCCAGGAACCCGCTCTCCCCCTCCACCACGCATACCAGCAGATCGCCCTCGGAGACCAGCCCCCTGGCAAGGGCGAGGGAGACGGCGTGGAGGATCCTCTCCTCCCTCCTCTTGGGAAGGAAGGAAAGGTGCAGGGAGGAGCCAGGAAGGGGATGCTCCCCCACGGTCACCAGCAGGGACCGATCGTCCCCCTCAACCGGAAGTTCCCTGGAGGTGATTATCAGGAGGCCCTTGGCGTTCACCCTGGAGGAAAGCAGCTTGGCGCTCTCCAGCAGGTCCACGGTGGGGTTCATCCCTTCCTCTCTCCCTTCCCCCCACCGTTGCAGCCATTTCCCTCTTTGTGGGAGCCTCTTATTAGGCTTTTCGATGGAAACGACTGTATATATCCCTCGAGAAAGTTGGAGGATGCTTTACAGGGTGCTGGCGGAGACCCTGCAGAAGCTTGAGCAGACCCCAGGCTACCTGGAGAAGAACGCCCTCATCGTGGAACTCCTGAAGCAGACCCCGGTGGAGGAGATGGAGCGCGTGGTCTACCTTCTGCTGGGAAGGCCCTGGCCCGCTTACGTCTCCAAGGAGACGGGGGTGGGACCCCAGCAGCTGAAGCGGGCCCTCTCCCTGGCCTCCGGCTACCCGCTGGCCGAGATAGAGAGGAGGATGGCCAAGGTGGGGGATCTGGGGGAGGTGGCGGCCGAGCTCATGAGGGGGAGGAGGCAGATCACCCTCTTCTCCCAGCCCCTGACGGTGGAGAGGGTTTTCGAGAAGATCAAGTCCCTTCCCGACCTCACGGGGGAGGGTTCGATGGACAGGAAGATAGGGGTGGTGGCGGAGCTGCTGAGCGATGCCACCCCCCTGGAGGCCAAGTTCGTGGTGAGGACGGTGCTGGGGGACCTCAGGGTGGGAATAGCGGAGGGGAGGATGAGGGATGCCATAGCGGCCACCTTCGGCCTTCCCCCCGAGCTGGTGGAGCACGCCTACATGCTCACCACGGATTACGCCGTGGTGGCCAGGGCCGCCGCCCAGGGGGAGGAGGCCCTGAGGAGGCTGGGGATAGAGGTGGGGCACCCCGTCAACCCCATGCTGGCCCAGAGGGCGGAGAGCGTGGAGGAGATCCTGGAGAGGATGGGGGGGAGGGCGGCCTTCGAGCTCAAGCTGGACGGGATAAGGATCCAGGCCCACAGGGACGGGGACAGGATCGTCCTCTTCACCCGCCGGATGGAGGACTACACCCACATGTTCCCCGACCTGGTGGATCCCCTCAGGAGGGCCCTGAAGAGCGATAGGATGGTGGTGGATGGGGAGCTGGTGGCCATCGATCCCAGGAGCGGGAAGCCCATGCCCTTCCAGGAGGTGCTCAGGCGGAGGAGGAAGTACGGGATAGAGAAGATGGTGGAGCAGATCCCCATCCAGATCCACCTCTTCGATGTGCTGGTGGTGGACGGGAAGACCGTGGTGGAGAGGCCCTACGAGGAGAGGAGGAGGATGCTGGAGGAGAGGGTGGAGCCGGTTCCCGGGAGGGTCATGGTGGTGGAGAGGAGGGTCACGGGGAAGAGGGAGGAGGTGGAGGAGTTCCTGCGGTACTCCCTCTCCCTGGGGCACGAGGGGCTGGTGGCCAAGCAGCTGGACTCCCCGTACAGGGCGGGGAGGAGGGAATTTCTCTGGCTGAAGCTGAAGCCGGAGGTGGACACGGTGGACCTGGTGGTGGTGGGGGCGCACTACGGGAAGGGAAAGAGGGCGGGGACCTTCGGGAGCTACGTGCTGGCGGCCAGGGACGAGCGGACGGGGACCTACAAGACGGTGACCAGGTGCGGGAGCGGCTACACGGACGAGGACCTGGAGGAACTCACCAGGATGTTCGAGGGGCTGAGGGTGGAGAAGCCCCCTCCCGAGGTGGAGATAGAGATAGAGTGCGACGCCTATTTCAGGCCGGAGGTGGTCTTCGAGGTGGCCTTCGAGGAGATCCAGCTGAGCCCCCCGGAGAAGCACACGGGGGGAGTGGGGCTCAGGTTCCCCAGGTTCATCAGGATAAGGGAGGACAGGAGGCCGGAGGAGGCCACCACCCTGGAGGAGATCCTGCAGATGTACCGGGCCCAGCAGCGGAGGAAGGGAGAGAGGTGATCAGGTCCTGGGGCCTTTCGCCTGTTCCAGCAGCAGCCCCTCCAGCAGGTCCAGGAACTCCTCCGTCCTACCCTCCGGGACCTGGGCCCCACCCGCCACGGGGTGTCCCCCTCCCTCCCCTCCCACCTCGCCCGCCGCCCGCCTGAGGCAGGAGGAGAGGTCCATCCCCCTCAGGAAGAGGAGCCTGGAGCAGCGGGCCGAGACCTTGGTCCTCCCGCCCTCCCTCACCAGGCAAGCCACCGGGCGGAAGGGATCGACCTTCCCCGAGCTGAGGGAAAGACTGGCGAGGGTTCCCGTGAAGTTCTCCTCCACCACCCCGGTGGCGTCCAGGTACTGCAGGTATCCCCTCCTCCCCTCCCTCACCCCTCCCGTTTCCACCAGCTCCATCCCCCTGGCCAGGCTCCTCCGGTGGTACCTGAGCAGGTTGAGCATGGCCCTGAAGTAGGGCCCCCTGTCCCCCCTGGCCACCTCCAGCCCCACCACCGGCTGCCCCTGCCTGGCGGTGGAGTTGAGGCAGGTGGCGAACTCCCCCGCATCCCTGAGCTCCGGGACCTCGCCCTCCAGCGTGTAGACCTCCCCAAGGATGAGGCCGGGGACGTAGGGGGAGAGTTCTGGGGGAACGCTGCTGAGGGCCAGGGAGAGGAGGGCCTCGGCCAGCCTCCCCTTCTCCTGGGGGGTGAGGTCGGAGGGCTTCCTCCAGCCCTTCTCGTCCCTGAGGGGTATGCCCAGGGACCTCACCAGCTCCAGGCATCCCTCGCTCGAGTGGGTGAGGCCGGGAATGGGGGGATCGGAGAGGTTTTCCAGAGCCCTCAGGAGGGGGCGGCTGTGTCTCCCGTAGAGCTGCAGGTCCACCTCCCTCCTCACCCTCCCCGCCCTCACGGCCTCCTCCAGCAGGTCCCGGTTCTTTCCCACCAGCTTTCCCCAGGAGTTCTGGGCATCCCCCACCGCCCCTATGAGGGCCAGGGGGGAGAGGTCGGAGTTGGAGGGATTCAGCTCCCTGGCCAGGAGGAAGGCCATGCCCGCCCCGCTCACCTCCCTGGTCCCGTCCATCCCCAGCAGGTGGGCGTTGAGGTGTACGAGCCCCTCCCATCCCTCCCCGTCAGGGGGGTGATGGTCGCAGATGATCACCACGCGCCCCCCGTACCTCTCCCTCAGGTTGGAGAGCTGGGAGCTGCCCAGATCGGTGAAGATGGTGAGGGGGGAGGGATCCAGCTCCTCCACCACCTCCCGGTAAAGCATGCGCACGAACCTCACCCTCCACTCCTTTCCCTCCCTCTCCAGGGCCCTGGACAGGAGGGCGGCCGCGCAGATCCCGTCCACGTCCGCGTGGGAGATGATCTCCACGGGCTCCCCTTCCCGGTACCCCCTCAGGAGCTCGGCCGCCCTTTTTATCTCGCTCCGCACAGAAACCCTGAGCGGAGAGGGAAATAACGGTGACGGTATGAGGGCGGTGGAGCTGAGGGGGGACCGCGTGCTCATCCTGGACCAGACCCTCCTTCCCCACCGGGTGAGGGTGCTGGAGTGCAGGAGGCCGGAGCAGGTGGAGAGGGCCATCGTGGAGATGAGGGTCAGGGGGGCCCCGGCGGTGGGAATGGCGGCCGCCATGGCCCTGGCCCTGGCCGCCCTCCGCCTGAGGTGCAGGGACCCGGAGGAGGGGGTGAGGGAGCTGGAGAGGGTGGCGGAGAGGCTCAGGAGGACCAGGCCCACGGGGGCCGATCTCTTCCGCCGGGTGGAGGAGGTGATGGAGGCGGTGAGGAGGGCGGCCAGGGAGGGTAGGGAACTGGGAAGGGCGGCGGTGGAAGAGGTGAGGAGGAGGGTGAGGGAGTACGAGGAGGTGGAGCGAAGGATGGGGGAGTACGGGGCGGACCTCATACCCGACGGGGCGACCGTCCTCACCCACTGCAACGCCGGCTGGCTGGCCACGCCAGGAAGGTACGGGACGGCGCTCTCCTCCATCAGGTTCGCCAGGAAGCGGGGGAAGAGGGTGAGGGTGCTGGCCACGGAGACCAGACCCCTCCTGCAGGGGGCCAGGCTGACGGCCTGGGAGCTCTCCAGGGAGGGAATAGAGGTGACGGTGATCACGGACGGGATGGTGGGGTACTGCCTTTCCAGGGGGATGGTGGACCTGGTGGTGGTGGGGGCGGACAGGGTCTTCAGGGACGGTCACGTGATCAACAAGGTGGGTACCTATCCCCTCGCGGCCGTGGCCAGGAGGCACGGGGTCCCCTTCTACGTTTTCGCCCCCCTTTCCACCTTCGACCTCCGGCGGAGGGTGGAGGAGGTGGAGATAGAGCACAGGGGGGAGGAGGAGGTGGCGGAGGTGGCGGGGAGGAGGGTGATTCCTGAGGGGGTGAGGGTCCTGAACCCTGCCTTCGACCTCACCCCTCCGGAGCTCGTCACGGCCTTCGTCACCGAGAGGGGGATCCTGCATCCCCCCTTCACCGAGGACCTGCTGTCCGGGTGAGCGCGAGGGCCCATCGAGAGCGATACCTTTATAAACGGTTCTCCCCAAAAAGACGCTCAGCGAGAGGATGGAGTTTTGTCCCAAATGCGGTAACATGCTCTACCCGGAGAAGATCAGGGGGCTCACCAAGCTGGTGTGCAAGAAGTGCGGGTACAAGGTGGGAGCCAGGAGCAGGAAGAGCTACAAGATCAGGGAGAAGGGGGTGGAGCCCAAGGAGATCCCCGTCATCGTGGAACCCAGGAAGAAGAAAAAGAGGGTGATGGAGCAGGAGTACGAGCTGGAGCCCGTGGAGTTCTACGAGGAGATGTTTGAGGAGTAGCCGTCAGACCCTCACCACCGCGCCCTCCAGGGCCCTGGAGCAGGGACAGGACCGGCGGGGGGGGATCCTGGGGAGGGCGGAGAGGAAGAGCCTTGCTATGGTCCTGCTCCCCTCCGCCATCCTCTCCGCCACCTCGGTGTGGGTGAGCTTGGTCCCGGCCAGGCCCGCGGCGAAGTTGGTCACCAGCCCCACGGCCGCATAGCACATCTCCAGCTCCCTGGCCAGCACGCACTCCGGGACGTTGGTCATCCCCACCAGGTCTCCCCCCAGCTTCCTGAAGGCCCTTATCTCCGCCGCCGTCTCGAACCTGGGCCCCTCCGTGCACACGTAGGTCCCCCTCGGATGGAGCCTTATCCCCTCCTCCTCCGCTGCCTCGCGCAGGATCCCCCTGAGCTCCGGGCAGTAGGGCTCGGTGAGGTCCACGTGCACCACCCCCTTCCTTCCCCCCGTGTAGAAGGTGGCGGGGCGCCCCTTCGTGAAGTCCAGGAACTGGTCCAGCAGGACCAGTTCCCCCGGCCTCATCCTGGGGTTGAGGGAGCCGCAGGCCGAGACCGCCAGCACCCTCTCCACCCCCAGCGACCGAAGGGCCCAGAGGTTGGCCCGATAGTTCACCAGGTGGGGGGGGAACCGGTGCTTCCTTCCGTGGCGGGGAAGGAAGGCCACGTTGGTGGGGCCGAAGTTCCCCACCAGCACCTCCACCGTCCCGTAGGGGGTCCTCACCCTCCTCCAGCCCCCTGAAACCGCCAGCTGGTAGAGGCCCGTCCCCCCCACGATTCCCACCCTGATTCCGCCCTTCATGCCCCCCTCACCGAGGAGTACTCCCTGCCCAGCAGCAGGTTTCCTATGGCGATCTTCTGGGCCTCCACCGTTCCTTCCGCCACGGTGGCCCCCAGCACCCACCTGAGGGCGAGGTGGGCGTCGAGCTCGGTGGTGAGCCCCATGGCCCCGTACCAGAGGGTGGCGTCGGTGACGGCCCTCAGGCAGTCCACGGAGGCCAGCAGCTTGGCCTCCGAGGCCGCCAGGGCCACCGCCGAGGGGTTCCCCCTTCCCCTTCTGAGCTCCTCCACCAGCTGTCCGGCCCTGTAGGTCAGGAGGCGGGCCGCATCCACCCTGGCCCGGTGCTCCGCCAGCTGGAACTGCACGCCCTGGAACTTCGCCAGGGGCCTGCCGAAGGAGGTCCTTTGCTTCAGGTACTCCGCCCCCTCCTCCAGCAGCCTGAGGGTGGGCCCGATCAGGCTCATGGCCACCGCCACCCTGGTGATCACGAAGCCCTCCTGGATCAGGTAGACGCCCCTGTTCTCCTCCCCCACCAGGTAGTGGGAGGGGACCCTCACCCCCTCGTACCTGATCCTACCCAGCGAGGGCCCCAGCGTCTCGAGCTCCGACCACTCCACCCCGGGCCTGGAGAGGGGGACGTAGATCAAACCCATCCCCCTGTGCCCGAGCTCGGGGGAGGTCTTCCCCGTCACCAGGTGCCCCCCTCCCAGGGTCCCGGCTTCCGCCACCAGGCTTATGCACTGTTTCTCCCCGGTCACCACGTACTCCTCACCCTCCCTCCTTATCCTGGTCTGCACGGCCGTGAAGTCCGTGCCGCATCCCGGCTCGGTGGAGGCCAGGCCCAGCACGGCCTCTCCCCCCGCTATGGAGGGGAGGAGCTCCTCCTTCAGTTTTTCCCGTCCATGCTCGCTCACGATGAGGCCCTCCGTGTTGGAGAGGAGAACGCATACCGTTACCAGGCCGCTGCGGTCGGCCCTGGAGAGCTCCTCCACGGCCACCAGGAAGGTCGGGTAATCGGAGGCCGAGCCCCCGTACTCCTCAGGGAGGAGGAGGCCCGTGAGCCCGAAGCCCGCCAGCTCCCTCCAGAGCTCGCGCGGAATCCTCCTGGTCCTGAAGAGCTCCCTGGAGCGGGGCTCCAAGACCTTGGTCAGGAACTCGCGGAGGGAACGGCGGTAAAGCTCCTGCTCCTCCGTCAGCCCCGCCTCCATCCTTTACCTTATTCCTTCCCTCATTTGAACCTTCAGCCTCCAGAGCCCCTCCGCCAGCTGCTCCAGCTCCTCCCTCCTCTCCACCCTCTCCCTCCACTCCCGCGGTATTCCCCCCTCCCCGTGGTAGGCGCCGCTCAGGGCCCCCGTCATGGCCCCTATGGTGTCGGTGTCCCCTCCCAGCCCCACCGCGTAGCGAAGGGCCTCCCCGAAGCTTCCGAAGTGAAGGAGGAAGCAACAGATGGCGGTGGGGACGGAGCGGTGGGCCTCCACCCCGTTCCCCAGCTCCCTCACCACCCTTTCCCTCCTCCCCCCCTCCTCCAGCATCTTCCTCACCTTCCCCAGCTTCTCCAGGTAAACGGGGTGGGAGGTGAAGCTCTCCAGCTCCTCCAGGAAGTCGAAGGGGTCGAAGGAGGAGGGGGGAGGGGCGCACAGGGCCAGGGAGACCGCCCTGGCCTGCAGGACCGCCCCCTCCCTCCCCAGCTCGTGGGCGTGGGTGAGGAGGCTCTGGGCCTCGGCCACCTCCCTCAGCCTCACGGGATCGTCGTAGTAGAGCAGGCCCACCGGGGCCACCCTCATGGCCGCCCCGTTCCCATAGGATCCCCTTCCCCCGAACAGGTACCTGGAGGCCTCGTTCCAGGGCACCCCAGCCCTGAGGAGGGAAAAGACGGTGGGGGGACCGGGGGCATAGCCCCTCCAGGGCTCCCTCTCGTAGTTCCTCAGGAAGGTCCAGGCCAGGTGCTCCCCGTCAAAACCTTTCCTCTCCACCAGGGACTGGGCCAGCCCCATCGTCATGTGGGTGTCATCCGTCCACCTCCCCGAGAACTCCCCCCGGGAGCTCCCCAGGGCATCCCCCACCGCCGTTCCCAGCAGGCAGCCCCTGAACTTCTCCCTCATCTTCGTGGTGCAGGGGGTGGGATTTGAACCCACGAAGGCCTTCGCCACGGGGTCCTAAGCCCCGCTCCTTAGACCAGGCTTGGATACCCCTGCCATAAAAAATTGGAAGGCCGGCTTAAGTTCTTCCCGGTACCCCCCACTGGCGCATCCTCTCGTACCTCGCCTGTTTCTTTCCTTCCCTGTGGCACCGCCTGCAGTAGAACCTCCCCAGGAGCCTCTTGGCGCACTCCCGGTGCAGGAGGGCCCCGCAGCCGCTGCACCTCACCCCCTCCTCCACGGGTTTCCCGCACACGGCGCAGGGGGTCATCTACCCACCGGTCTGCAGGCTGCGGTAGGCCGCGAAGAGGGAGAGGAGGGAGGCGATCGTGCTCAGGTACAGCCCCCAGGAGTAGTGGGAGAAGCTGTCGAAGCCCACCAGGCAGGTTACCAGCGAGAGGAAGCCGCAGACCGCCGAGATGGGAAGGAGGGGAAAGAGGCGCTGGAGGAGGGGATGGTCCAGGTATCCCAGGTGCAGGGCCGCGGAGGCCAGGAAGATCAGGGAGATGAAGAAGGTGATCTTCCCCAGCCCGG
>CAZDZG010000040.1:0-7628 GCA_964509845.1 Hadarchaeota archaeon (SeqCode)
CCAGGATGAACACCCCGGGGAGGGCGGAGGGGAACTGGAGGTGGAGGGTGAGGGCGGATCGGCTAACCACCTCCGCGGTGGAGAGGTTGGCGGAGCTTACGGAGCTGTACGGAAGGGCCTGATGGGTAAAGGAGAAAAGCGGGAAGGAGAAAAAAAAAGTTGAAGATGCTTCCCGAAACCGAGGGTGAGGGGGCTTTCGCCAAGACCCTTAAGAAGCTTTGGGAGAGGCTTTCCACCCCCCTTCCAGCCTCGGGAGGGGAAGCCGCACCGGAAGCCTCCGGGGTCCAGCCCCACCCCCCCTCCCCTCCCCCTCAGGAGAGGCTCTCCGGGAGCTCCTTGGCCCTCCTCTACGAGGATGACTTCCTGGAGGAGCTGAGGGCCAGGCTGCTCCAGAAGGGGATAGAGGAGAGGAGGGAATTCGAGAGGTATACCACCTTCTCCCCTCCCCCAGGCTACGTGGAGGAGCGCCGCTACTGGGTGATCAGACCCTTCGCCTGGGTGGCCATCCTCTTCCACCCCTCCCAGAAGGATCGCCTCTACTACCTAGTGGAGCCCAGCCTCACCCCCGCGGAGAAAGAACTTCTTGAGACGGTTCACCGGGAGCTGCTCGACAGGCTTCCCTACTCGGAGAGCGAGGAGAGGGACCTGCTGCTGAAGGAGACGGTGGAGCAGATCCTGGAAGAGAGGGGGATATGGGTGGGGGAGGATACCATGCAGAAGCTCCTCTACTACCTGAGGAGGAACTACGTGGGATACGGAAAGATCGAGGCGCTGCTCAGAGATCCCCTGATAGAGGACATCTCCTGCGACGGGCTCGGTCTCCCTCTCTTCCTCTATCACCAGGAGTACCAGAACCTCAAGACCAACCTTTCCTTCGCGGATCCGCTGGAGCTGGACCTCTTCGTGGTAAGGCTGGTGGAGAGGGCGGGAAAGCAGATCTCGCTGGGAAAGCCCACGGTGGACGCCTCCCTCCCTGAGGGGTACAGGCTGCAGGCCACGCTGGGTAAGGAGGTGACGGCCAGGGGCAGCACCTTCACCATCAGGAAGTACAGGAAGGAGCCCTTCACCCCGGTGGACCTCATAAGGTACGGTACCTTCTCCCCCGAGATGCTGGCTCACCTCTGGCTGGCCACCGAGAACAGGAAGAACATCATGATCATAGGTGGTACGGCCAGCGGGAAGACCTCCACTCTGAACGCCCTCACCCTCTTCATTCCCCCGGACGCCAAGATCATCTCCATCGAGGACACCAGGGAGCTCTTCCTCTACCAGGAGAACTGGGTGGCCAGCGTTACCCGCCCGGTCCCTGGGGGAAAGGCCATCACCATGTACGACCTCCTCATGCAGGCCCTCAGGCAGAGGCCGGAGATCCTGATAGTGGGGGAGGTCAGGGGACCCGAGGCCCTGACTCTCTTTCAGGCCATGACCACCGGGCACACCTGCTACTCCACCATGCACGCGGGCTCGGTGGAGGAGATGGTGCTAAGGCTGGAGGGGGAGCCCATCAACCTCCCCCACCACATGCTCTCCGCCCTGGACTTGGTCTGCGTCCAGAGCCTCACCTACTTCAAGGACGTGAGGGTGCGCAGGTGCCAGAGCATGGTGGAGATAGGGGGGGTGGATCCCGAGACGGGTGCCCTGAGCATCAACCGTCTCTTCGAGAGGGACCCCATAACCGACCGCTTCAGGAAGCTGGGGGACTCCAAGGTCCTGGCGGAGGTGGCCAAGGAGAGGGGGTGGGGACCCGCCAGGCTGGAGAGGGAGCTGGCCAACCGGAGGGCCCTGCTGGAGCACATGGTGGGGGCGGGCATCCGGAGAATAGAAGAGGTGGCCAGGGTGGTTAGGAGGTACTTCTTCGAGCCAGACCGCGTGCTGGAGGAGATAGGAATTGCCTCCCCTCGCTAGGTTGGCTTACAGGCTCTTCCACCGTTGGGTGAAGAGGGAGGAGCAGGAGACCCTCAAGAGGGAGCTGAAGAGGGCCAGGATGGGGATCTCCGTGGAGGTGTACGTGTGCGTCTCCCTCCTCTACAGCCTCCTGGTCTCCCTGGCCGTTATCTCCCTCTCCTTGGCGCTGGTCCTGCGGGGGATCCTCTCCCCCCTGGGGGCGGCGGTTCTCTCCCTCTCCGGCCTGGCCCTCTGGATGGCCCTTTATCGCCTTCTCCTCTTCCTCCCAGGTCTGATCGCCAAGAACAGGGCCTACAAGATCGACCTCGCCCTGCCGCAGACCCTGGGCCTGATGTACTCCCTGAGCCGGGGGGGGATGGGGGTGGTGGAGATCTTCAGGGAGCTGAGCAGGTACGAGGAGGCCGGGGAGCTGCGGAGGGAAGCCCGCCTCTTCTTGAGGGATGTGGAGCAGCTGGGGCAGGATCCCCTAACAGCCCTTCGGAACCTAGCTCAGAGCACCCCCTCTGACAGGTTCAGGGAGCTGTTGGACGTTTTGGCCTCGGTCATGGAAAGCGGGGGGGATCTCTCCTCCTATTTTTCCAGCAAGTGGCTGGAGTACCAGCGCCACGCCGAGGCGGACCATTCCAGGCTCATCTCCACGCTGGAGCTCTACAGCGAGCTCTACGTCAATCTTGTCATCCTCCTCCCGCTGGTGATGCTCATCCTCTTCTCCCTGCTGGGGCCCCTGGGGGGCTACTCCTCCCTCTGGCTTTACCTCATAGCCTATGCGGTGATTCCCGCCTTGGCGGCCTTCTTCATGGTGCTGGTGAGCCTGGTCTTGCCAGGCAGGCCCCCGATGGGGAGGGGGGGCAGGGGGTGGAGGGAAGAGTACGCGGGGGTGCCGGTGGTAAAGGAGCCGGCGGGGATAAGGAAGATTTCCCCGCTCCACAGGCTGGCCCGAAGGCTGGGCTATCTAGTCAGGAAGCCGTTGGAGGCGATGTACAGGAAGCCGGCCAGCTCCCTCTTCTTCAGCGTTCCCCTCACCGCCCTCGCCTTCTTCCTGCTCAAGAGACAGCTGGCGGTGGAGACCTCTACCTGTTTCGTCTTGGGGAGCTTGACGGTGGCGGCCCTCTATTCCCTGATCTACGAGCTCAAGAGGGCGAGGATAGGGTACCTGGAGGAGAGCCTGCTGGACTTCCTCCGGTCGCTGGCCAGCGGGATCAAGTCCGGCCTCACCCTTCCCGCCTCCCTCAGGGTCACCTCCTCGGTGGAGCTGGGTCCTTTCAGCAGGGAGACCAAGAGGATGAAGAACGAGCTGGAGTGGGGGGTTTCCTCCCGGGAAACCTTGGAGAGGTTCGAGGAGAGGGTGGGGGATTCCGAAGACCTCGTTTACGTCACTAGGGTGATAAGGAAGGCCAGCGAGACGGACGAGGACCTCTCGGAGGTGCTGGACATCCTTATGCTCGATGTGGCCAACAAGCAGGAGCTGAGGAGGAAGAGGAGGGCGGCCCTGGGCTCCTACAAGGTCATCGTCCTCATGATGTTCGGTCTCTTCCTCTTCTCCACCTTCATGGTGGTGAGCAGCGTGATGAGCGTCAACCGGGAGGTGAGCGGGACGACCTTCTCCTACGGGGCGGACGTGCCCACGGTGAGGAACCTCTTCATGCACGCGGCCATGCTGGAAGGCCTCTTCGCGGGTCTGCTGATAGGGCAGACCACCTCCGGGGACCTCAGGGCAGGGTTGAAGTACTCCATCCTCCTCATGCTCGCGGCTTTCTCCGTCTTCTCGGTTTTCCTCAGGGTTTAGGAAACCTAAAAATAGGCTCAGGGGTAACAGGGTTGGGGGACTGATGGCCAAGGTTGTGGCCATAGCCTCCGGGAAGGGAGGGGTGGGCAAGACCACCCTCACCCTCAACCTGGGAGTGGCCCTCGGGCAGCTGGGGAAGAGGGTGCTGGTGGTGGACGGGGACCTGGCCATGGGAAACGCCGCCACCCTCATGGGCCTCTACCATCCCCCCGTCACCCTGCACGAGGTGCTTTCGGGGGAGAAGAGAGTGGACGAGGCCCTCTACCGGGTAAACGGCATAAGCTTCCTCCCCTCCGGTCCCACCCTGGAGGGCTTCTTGAAGGCAGCTCCGAGGAAGCTGGAGATCCTGGTGAAAGAGCTTTCCCCCAAGTACGAGTTCATCCTGCTGGACACCCCTCCGGGGGTCAGCAGGTACAGCCTCTCCCCCCTGGCGGCGGCCCAGGAGATCCTGATCCTCCTCACCCCCGACCCGCTGGCCCTGGAGTCCGCCCTCAAGGTTCAGACGGTGGCCGAGGCCCTGGAGGTGAAGGTGGGGGGAGCGGTGGTCAACCGGGTCCTCAGGCCCTCCCTCCTAGGGCTCCGCAGGCCCAAGATGCTGGAGCTGAAGGAGATAGAGCGCAAGCTCGGGGTGGGGATCCTGGCCTCCATCCCCGAGGATCCCGCCGTGATGGAGTGTGCCTTGATGAGGAAGCTCCTGGTGCTCAGGAAGCCCAAGAGCCCGGCGGCCAGGGCCGTGAAGACGCTGGCGGCCAGGCTGGCGGGCTAGCGGGTGAAGGCTTGAAGAGGGTGCCCACCGGGATTCTCTCCCTGGATGAGGCCTTGGGGGGAGGGATCCCCCCGGGCTCCCTCCTCCTGCTGGTGGGGGAGGTGGGCTCGGGACCTCAGGAGTTCGTCCTCACCTCCTCAGTTCTGCTGGCGGCCGTAAAGGCGGGCCTCCTGGAGGTGGGGGAGGAACAGGTGGTCCCCGAGCGGATGTGGTGGATCACCTTCGGCCGCCAGGAGCCCGAGCTGAGGGAGGAGGTCCTCTCCGGCTTCGGCCAGGAGCTTTACGGGGAGTTCGACAGGTGGGTGAGGTTCAGGGACCTGGGTGAGGCCCTCCTCTCCCCGACGGGACCCGATTTCGCCCTGGACCTGCTGGACTCCCTCCACCGCTTCCTGAGGGAGGAGGGCAGGGACAGCCTGATCGTGCTCTCCGAGCTCGACAGCCTGCTCTCCCAGCTGCGCGGGTCCGAGAGGGGATGGAGGGGCCTCCTGCTCCTCCTCAGGAGGTTGCAGAGGGAGAGCAAGGGCTGGGGTAACGCGGTGATCTATGTGCCCCTGGAGATCAGGGGAGGGGGGGAGGGTCTGGGGGAGCTGGAGGCCTGCGTGGACGGGGTCTTCTCCTTCGAATGGATCAGGCCGGGGCCCTACAAGAGGAAGCGCGTCATGTACGTGAGGAGGCTCAGGAGGCTTCCCTCCTCCCTGTGGGCGGAGGCCGTCTTTGAGGTCTCCTTCGTTCCCCGCATGGGCCTCCAGCTGACCAAGCCCGAGCTGATAAAGGGAGGCTGATCAGCTGGCCTCCACGTACAGCTCGTACACCCTCTCGTAGTAGTAGATGTCCTTCCTCCCGTTCTCCACGACCTTACCCAGGATGGTGAGGAGGTTGTTCTCCGGGTGCAGGCTGGCATGGAGCCCCAAGGAGTTCAGCTCCCCTTCCAACTTTTGAAGGTATCTCCTCCAGACCTCCCTCCGGGGGGAGGTGATCTCCAGGGTCACGTTCTCCCGGTTGGGTTGCTCTTCGGCCTGGACCGCAAAGTAGGAGCCCAGGGAGGAGATCTTCAGGGAGGTCCATCCCCCCTGGGAAAGGGAGGACTCCCTCCCCACCACGAAGTAGCGGTTGACCCATATCTCCACCTCGTTCTCCCCCCTCTCCCGGACGGTGAGCAGGTTGGGTTCGGAGAGCATGACACCGGAGTCACCCTGCAGGAGGATCACGGCCCCGTCCTCGTAGATGTAGGTCTGGCTGGG
This sequence comes from Hadarchaeota archaeon (SeqCode), assembly GCA_964509845.1. Classification (GTDB taxonomy): domain Archaea; phylum Hadarchaeota; class Hadarchaeia; order Hadarchaeales; family WYZ-LMO6; genus WYZ-LMO6. Next base: position 5,699 of record CAZDZG010000040.1, read on the forward strand.
GTACTGGGCGTTCCTCATCTCGAATTCGATGCTCCCTCCCCCTCTAGGCATCCTGTACTCCAGGGAGAGCCTCAGGTAGTCCTGGCAGAGCCTGAAGAAGGTGGTGGAGTTCTCCGCTTGGAGCCTCAACCTGACTCTTCCCTGGCTGTCGAAGTAGGGCTGGGGATTCGCAATCGTGTTCTCCCACACCACCTCCTCCCGCACGGTCCCCCTCCTCAGGTTTTCCCATTCCCCGGTCGAGGGGTGATATAGCTGGAGGGTGCAGAGGGCCGGGGCCTCCTCGCTCTTCAGCTTGGTGGTTATCGTGAGGGAGCTGACCTCCCCGGGTGATCCCACCTGATTGCTGGAGTATTCCGACCACACCCGGTAGGGAGGGCCGATCACGAGAGAGACTTCGTCCACCCAAAGATCCGCCCGGGCGGAGTAAGCGCGTGCCTCCAAGTAAAGCCTTATCTCGCTCACGGAGTTCTCCAGCGTGTAGGAGTCCTCGAAGCTCACCCAGCCGCTGGTGCTTCTGTTCCAGGAACCGTTGTATACGGTCTTCCACTTCTGGTTGTCCCTCACTTCCACCCTCACCGTACAGTTTCCTCCCCCCCACCATCCCACATCGAGGCTAAACATCAGCCTGCCGCTCACGGTGATTTTTTTGACGTTTTCCGCTCGGGACAGGGCTTGGCCCAGGGTCCTGGTCCAGCAGCAGTTCTCTCCCTCCCACTCCCACAGGTCGGTGGAGGCCGCCACGTGGATGGAACCTGAGCCATCCAGCGTCGCGGACTTGTAGGGACTCCATTCGGGGGAGGGCGTCTCGGGGTCGTCGGTGCCGGGCACCATGGTCCAGTTCTCCAGGCTCCAGAACTTCTCCAGGAAGACCAGCGGGCTTAGCTCGTACCATCCTCCTCCTTCCCCCTTCAGGCTCTCCGGAATCCTCTGTGGCCCCAGACCTTCCCTAGCCAGGGAGTCCACTCCTGCCTGGGGGCTGGCCCTCACCATCACCCTCCCCACCCTCCCCGAGGTGGGCACGAACCTGGGCTTCTCGCTCTCCATGGGAAGGTTCAAGGTCATGGACTCCCCCCCCTCCAGCAGAGAAATCCCGGACTGGAGCCTCAGGAAGGCAGAGCGCACTTCCTCCATATGCTTGGCCTCGCTGTCGTAGACGGAGGTGCGCACGTAGGTGGGGTACCAGGTGGAGAAGGCCGCGAGGAGAATGCTTAGAACCAGAGCAGCACCCAGGGCCTCCGAGACTCCCTTTTTTCCCAGCTCCAGAGAGAAAATCCTCAAACGATATGGTGCATTTGAGGGCAAGTTGATCAGGAGGGCTTTTCCACGACGATGCTCGGGTTGTTGTACAGCATCTGGTTGCTGGGCTTGTGGATGATGTAGACAGTGATGATGTTGTCGGTACGGTAGTCGGTTGGGCACCGCACCCATACCTCTATGGTGTTACCCACGGATAATAGCCCGGTGAGCTCGCGGTTCTCCCCCATCTTGGTCTCGTCATCTCCCGCCTTCACTATGACATCCGCGAGAGAAACGGAGTCCCCTCCCGTATGCGTGATCCTCAGTTTTACCCAGTTATCGTTTCCCGCTTCGGCCCTCACGCTCAGGGTCAGGGAAGGGGGGGTGCCCTTCCCTCCCAGTCCCCCCACCAGGGTTGCCACGATGCCCACCAGGGTAACGGTTATGGCTATTAACAGAATCACGCCCACGACGGGAGAGACTCCCCGGCGGTTCAGAGGAGCCACAATAATAAAAGTTCCGGGTGATATTTAAACCCTTTGCATAACCCTCGGTCCCTTTGGAGGGGATCAGGATTCTAGTCCACGATAGCCTTATTTAGCAGCCCCCTTAGGAAACGAGATGGAGCCCGCCAAGAGAGTGGACCATCCCTTCTTCTTTTACTCCGGTCTGGATCGACCGCTGGGGGTCCAGG
>CAZDZG010000041.1:0-7282 GCA_964509845.1 Hadarchaeota archaeon (SeqCode)
CACCACCTCGAAAACATCCTCCGGCGGAAGGTCGATGTACTCGAGATCCTTGTAGGTCCTGATGCTGGAGGAGTGCTTGCGGAAAAGGGACTCGCACAGGTCCCCTATCAGCTCCAGCCTTCCATCGGAGAGCCTCACCACGGACACGTCGAGGAGGGCCCCATCATGGCCGGTGTTCATGGCTGTGAACATGGTCCTGGCCTCCGGCCCCCTGACCTCCCCCACGATGATCCTGTCAGGCCTCATCCTCAGGGCATTCTTGACCAAATCGTCCATGGAGATCTCCCCCCTCCCCTCTATGTTGGGCGGCCTGCACTCCAGCCTCACCCAGTGGCGGTGGGGGAGCTGCAGCTCCGCCGTGTCCTCTATGGAGATGATCCTCTCCCGCTCGGGGACGAAGGTGGTGGCGCAGTTGAGGAGGGTGGTCTTCCCGCTTCCCGTCCCCCCCGCGAAGAGGATGTTGGCGGGCTTCACGTCCAGACCGTGAACCAGCAGCCAGAGGAAGGCCCCCACCTCGGGGGAAAGGGTGCCGAAGTTCATCAGGTCCACCACGGTCAGGGGGTCACGCTTGAACTTCCTGATGGAGAGGGTGGGCCCGTCGAGCGAGACGGGGGGGATGGTGGCGTTGATCCTGCTCCCGTCGGGAAGGCGGGCGTCGAGCAGGGGCATCTGGTGATCTATCCTCCTTCCCACCAGCCTGGCTATCTTGTCTATGTAGTACTTGATGGTCTCCTCCTCCTCGAAGACGATGTTGGTGGAGCACATCCCGTACCTGCTGTGGTAGACGTACACCGGTCTGTTCGTCCCTATCACCAGGATGTCCTCCAGCTTGTCGTCCGCGATGAGGTAGTCCAGGGGACCGTAGCCTATCATGTCGTGAAACGCCATCTCGGCCAGCTCCTTGAGCCTGGCGGAGGGGAGGCGCATCCCCCTGCCTTCCCTCTCCAGGATTCGCATGAGCTCCTGCATGAAGACCTTCCTGCGCTCGGCCGGATCCGGTATGCTATCCGGGTCCACCTTGATCTCTTCCACGGCCTTTCGCTTGCAGGCGGCCAGCAGCTCCTTCTCCCTCTCCGTGAGCTCGGGAATCCTCAGGCGGTAGAGGGGGAGGGCCTCCCCCTCCAGCTTCAGGATCTCGACGGATCCGTACCTGTCCAGCACCCTTTCCACCTTTCCCCTCAGCTCGGCGGAGAGGACCACCCCTTTGGCCTCCTCTGGCAGCACCCTGGCGGCCTCGACCTGCCTGGGGGGTTCCCCCAGGAGCCGGGAGAGGGCCTCCCTTCCCCCGATGGGCTCCTCCTTGATCTTCAGGAGCCTCTCCAGCTTCCTTTCCTTTTCCCCCTTCTCCATTCCCCTTTCACTCTATCTCTTCCCGAATAAAAGAAGCTCAGGCCACCAGGGCCAGGATCACGTCCCCGGCGGAAGTCTGGTAGAACTCGTACTGGAGGATGAGCTCCCCGGCCTCCCTGGGCACCCTGACCAGGTAGATCATCTCAAAGTTGAGGTCGCCCGCCCCGCTCTTCTGGAGGGAGGTCAGCACCTTCGAGAGGTAGTCCGCGAGATCCACGGCGGCGGCCTCCGCGGACCCCCCGGCCGCCGCCTTCAGGGTCTCCCAGACGTCCAGGCTATAGGAGGAGGTGAGGCCTCCGGCACTCCTGCTCCAGCTGATGGTGCGGAGGGCGGCGTCGGAGCTCATCATCTTGGTCACCCTGGCCCTCCCCACCAGCAGCTTCAGGTTCCTGGCCTGGAGGTCGTACACGTACAGGTTAACGGTCGAGCCAGGGAGGACGGAGGGGGCCACCTTGAGGGTGCAGAGCACCGGAACCTCCAGCTCCTCCGTCCCCTCGAAGTGGAGCTTCCTCAGGTAGGTCCAGTCCCGGGATAGCACCAGCCCCTCCGCATTTTCCTTGTCCAGGTAGATCCAGGAGGGGGGGGAGTTCTGCTTCATGATCACCCTGTTGTTCTCTATGGAGCGGAGAAGCCCCAGCAGGTGCTCCCTCCAGACCGAGGTGGCCCTGCGGCTTATCTCCCCCTCCGCCTCCCTCAGCTCCGAGAGGGTGTTCCTGGAGTTGACGAGGTCCCTGAGCTCCGAGCGGAGGGAGGAGAGGAGGGGGGAGTTGGAGGGGGAGTGATAGGTTCCGGTCGTGGCCTCCTCAACCAGCCTCAGAAGATTTTCCCTCAGCTTTTCCCTCGTCACCACCGCGCTCACCTCCACCAGGATGGCCCTCACCTCGGAGGCGGAGCCGGCCTTCCTGATCCTGGTGGAGAACCGCTGGGCCTCCATCCTGGCCTGGTCGGTGGGGATCTTGGCCAGGCCGAGGGACACCTGCTGGAGGGCGGAGCTCTTGGCCTCCCTCAGCTCCTCCTCGGCCGGCCTGGCCAGGAAGAAGAGATAGGCGGAGAAGGCGGCCAGCCCTATCAGGGAGAAAACCACCGCCGCCCCCAGCACGGGTCTCCAGTCCCTCCGGCGGGCCATCCTCCCCTCTCGGAAGGAGGACTTTTAACCCTACCGAGGGCGAGTAAAGGAGGTGCTGGAGTTCCTCTTCGTGGGCCTGGCCCTCTTCACCGCCCTGGCGGCATCCTACACGGATCTGTGCAGGGACAGGATCATACCCGACACCCTCACCCTCCCCGCGATCGCGGTGGGGGTTTCCCTCCACCTCGCGTTCGGCCTGTGGGAGGGAAATCCCTACCGGGCCCTGTCGGGGATGCTGGGCGCCTCCCTGGCCTTCCTCCTTTCCTACCTCCTCTGGTACCTGGGCGGATGGGCGGGGGGTGATGTGAAGCTCCTCACGGCCTTCGGGGCCCTCCTCCCCACCCACTCCCCCCCCTCCTCCGTTCCCCCTTACGCCGACCTCCCCCTCTTCCCCCTCACCATCCTCTTCAACACCGTGATCCTCACCCTTCCCTTCCTGGGGATCTACTCCCTCCTGTGCCTCCTGCGGGGGAAGAATCCCTTCTACGAGAGGGTGAGGATCACGGAACTCAGGGAGGGGATGATCCCGGCCGAGTACCTCTACGAGAGGGAGGGGAAGATTCGCAGGGAGGAGGCCCTCCTCTCCCTGGGCCCTCCCCCCTCCGGAAGGAGGTTCACGGACCCCAGGAGGGCCTCGGGCCTCACCAGGGCCCAGATAAGGGTGCTGAGGAGGCTGGTCAGGGAGGGGAGGGTGGAGGATCACCTCAAGGTGAAGAAGGGCGTGCCCTTCGCCCCCTTCCTGGCGGTGGGCCTTCTCTCCGCCCTCTGCTACGGGGACCTGTACTGGGCCCTCGTCCTCCGCCTGACCTCCCTCCTCTGACCTCCGGAAGGTTCTTTCGGCGGCTGGTTTAAGGGAAGGGATGGGGCTCCTGGCAGGGGTGGACCTGGGTGCCTCCAACCTCCGGGTCGCCCTTTCCGACGGGAGGAGGTTGCTGGCGGGAAGGAAGGAGGAGACCAGGCTGGAGACCCCCCTTTCCCCCTCCCTCCAGATCTCCTCCCTCCTCAGGCTCCTCCTCTCGGGGCGGAAGGAAAGGCTGGAGGGCATAGGGCTGGCCTCCGTGGGCCCGCTCGACCTAAGGAGGGGGGAGGTCAGGGACTCCCCCAACCTCCCCTTCAGGCGCCTGCCGCTGGTGCGGCCGCTGGAGGAGGAGTTCGGGGTTCCGGTGGTCCTCATCAACGATTGTTCGGCCGCCGCCTTGGGGGAGAAGGAATTCGGGGCGGGGAGGGGGGTGGAGGACCTGGTGTACGTGGGGATGGGGACGGGGATAGGAGGAGGGGCGTGCGTGGACGGGGGCCTGCTCTGGGGTAAGGATGGGAACGCGGCGGAGGTGGGGCACCTCACCGTGGATCCGGAGGGCAGGCTGGAGTGCGGGTGCGGGAGGAAGGGACACTGGGAGGCCTACTGCTCCGGAAGGGGGCTGCCCAGGCTGGTGGCCCTGCACCTGGAGGAGGGAAGGGGGAGGGGGAGCGTGCTGAGGAGGAAGTGGGAGGCCGATCCCTCCTCCCTGACCTCCAGGGACCTCTTCGAGGCCGCGGGGAAGGGGGACCGCTTCGCCCTGGAGGTGCTGGAGGAGGTGGGCAGGCTCAACGGGGTGGGTTTCTCCGCCCTGGTGCAGGCCTACGATCCCTCCCTCCTCACCGTGGGAGGGAGCGTGGCCCTGGGGAACGCCCGCTGGCTCCTCCCCCCCGTGAGGAGGTGGCTGAGGAGGGAGTCCTTCAACCGTCCCCCCAGGCTCCTCCTCACCCCCCTGGGTGAGAGGGCAGGGCTTTACGGGGCGGTGGCCCTCATCAGGAGGGAGGTGAGGAGGTGATGGAGAGGATAAGGAAGGTGGACGGGGCGGGGATGCTGGCCGAGCTGCTCCGCTTCCCGGAGCGGTGCGAGGAGGCCCTCTCCCTCAGGCCGAGGGTGGGGAGGAAGAGGGTGAAAGGGGTGGTGCTGGCCGGGATGGGGGGCTCCGCCATAGCCGGGGACCTGCTCAGGGACTGGCTGGATCCCCCCTTCCCCCTGGAGGTGTGCAGGGGCTATCACCTCCCGCGCTGGGCGGGAAGGGGGACGCTGGTGATGGCGGTGAGCTACTCCGGGAACACCGAGGAGACGCTGAGCTGCCTTTCCGAGGCCCTGGAGAGGGGGGCGGAGGTGGTGGGGATCTCCTCCGGGGGAAGGCTGAGGGAGAGGTGTCTGGAGGAGGGGATTCCCCACGTGCAGGTGCCGGGGGGGATGCCTCCCAGGGTGGCCCTCCCCTTCCTCTTCTTCTCCTCCCTCAACGTGCTGAGGGCGAAGGGGATGGTGAGGGTGGAGAGGGAGGAGGTGGAGGAGGCCCTGCGTAGGCTGAGGGAGTTGAGGAGGAGGATTTCCCCGGGGATCAGGGGGAACCCGGCGGAGGAGGCGGCGGAGAGGCTGAGGGGGACCCTCCCCTTCATCTACGCCCCGGTGGAGCTGGCGGGGGTCGCCCTCAGGCTGAAGACCCAGCTCAACGAGAACAGCAAGGTTCCCGCCAAGGTGGAGCTCCTCCCCGAGCTCTGCCACAACGAGATCGTGGCCCTCCGCTCCCTCCCCGGCCCCGTTTCCTTCCTCCTGCTTCGCGGGGAGGAGGACCGAAGGGCTGAGGTCAGGGTGGATTTCCTGAAGGAGCTCCTCAGGGGAAGGGTGGTGGTGGAGCTGAGGGGGGAGGGGAGGGGGAGGCTGTCCCGCCTGCTCACCCTGGTCTACCTCGGTGATTTCCTCTCCTTCTACCTGGCGGTGAGGAGGGGGGTGGATCCCACCCCCGTCCCAGAGATAGAGGAGCTCAAGCGCAGGCTATCCCAGCTCTAGGACCACCTTCCCCCTCTCGCTCGGAACGATCCGCTTCCTGGCCCCCGGGAACTCCCTCCTCAGCTCCTCCCCCCCGAAGAGCCTGTCCAGGAAGACCGCCAGGGCCGCCACCTCGGAGTGGGGCTGGTTACCCACGGCCACGTTGAAGTCCGCCAGCTCGAAGAGCTCCCCGGGGACCTTCTCCGCCCCCACCACCACCAGCAGGTCGGAGGGGAGGCTGGGGAGGACCTCATCCAGCGGCCTCCCGTACATGGTGAGGTGAACCACCTTTCCCCCCCTCTTCTTCCACTCCTCCACCACCTCCCTCCACGGCCTCCCGCTCACCACCCTGAAGCTCCCTCCCCACTCCTTTCCCACCCTCTCCATCTCCCTCTCCAGCGCCTCGTCCCTGCGGTCGGCCAGGATCATCCCCTCCGCCCCGAAGGCCCTGGCGGTGAGGGCCACGTGGGTGGTGAGCCTCTGGTCCCTGAAGGGGCGGTGTCCGAGCCTGAGCACCCACACCCCCATCCTTTCCCCAACCTTTTTTGCAACGGGCTTCCGTTAAGGGGTGATGTTCACCCCCCTCTCCCGCTACCTCCAGGCCCTTTCCGAGCTCTCACGCCTGAGGAGGGAGGGGGGAAACCTGCGGTTCGGGCTTCCGGCCGTGAGCGTCTCCGACATAGCCTCCCAGTTTTACTGCGAGAGAAAGGTGGAGTTCAGGTACACGGTGGGGAGGGTGAGGACGCAGGAGATGGCGGAGGGGAAGAGCAGGCACGCGAAGCTGGTGGAGAGGGCGCTGAAGAAGCCCCCGGAGGAGATCCTGAGGTCGGCCCTGGAGGGCAGGCCCGTCTGGGCCTCCGAGTTCTTCCTGGCCTCGAGCTTCGGCGGAACCCTGGTCACGGGAAAGCCCGATGCCCTGGTCTTCGAGGGGGGAAGGCCGGTGAGGGTGGTGGAGTACAAGTTCACGGACTCGAGGGTGCCAGCCCACTACCACCACGTGCAGGCCAGGATGTACTGTCTGATCCTCCGGGCCCTGGGCATGGACACCTCCCGCCTGAGGTACGCCATCCTCCTCCTTCCCCCCTCCTCCGTCCCCTCCTTCGACCGCCTTTCGGAGCTGGTGATGAGGGGGGGAAGCGAGGAGGGGGCCTTCCTCTTCGAGCCCGATTGGGAGAGGGGAAGGAGGGAGCTGGCCTGGGCCCTCGCTTACTGGAGGGGGGAGAGGGAGGCCCGACCCACCGCCACCCGCAGCCGCTGCAACTCCTGCGAGTACAGGGAGAGGTGCGTGGGAAGCGGATGAACGCCCTCCTCCAGCTCCCCGTGGGCTTCTTCGTGGGCCTCTCCGGCTCCCTCCTCCCCGGTCCCATGCTGGTGTACGTGGTGGCCAAATCCTCCTCCGAGGGGAGGGGGGTGGGGCCCAGGGTGGTGGCGGGGCACCTCCTCACCGAGGCCCTCTTCCTCCTGCTCTTCCTGCTGGGGCTGGGGCTCTTCCTCGAGCCCTCCGTCCACACCTTCCTGGGGCTCCTCGGGGGGTCGCTGCTCGTGCTCCTGGGAGGGGTGAGCGCCCGCAGGGCCTTCGGGAGGCTGGGGGAGGAGGGGGTCCCGCTGGTCTCCCTTTCCCCTCTCCTGGGCGGGGTTCTCTTCAGCAGCCTGCTGAATCCCAGCGTCCCCCTGTGGTGGGTGACGGTGGGTTTCTCCACCCTGCTGGAGGCCTTCTCCCTCTCCTCCCACGCCGGTCTGGCCTGCTGGCTGGTGGGGCACGGCCTCTCCGACCTTGGCTGGTTCTCCCTGGTCTCCACCCTGGCCTCCGGGGAGGAGGGTGGTGGGGACGAGGGCGCGCAGGGTCCTGCTTGCTCTGTGCGGGCTCTTCCTCCTCCTCTTCGGTTCCCTCCTCCTCCTGAAGTACCTGCCCAGGGTCCTGCCGTAGGGCAACGATTAAGACGGGGGAGGAACAAAAGAAGGTGGCGGGGGTGGCCGAGCCAGGTCAAAGGCGCCAGACTCAAGATCTGGTCCCT
>CAZDZG010000042.1:0-2098 GCA_964509845.1 Hadarchaeota archaeon (SeqCode)
GCGGGCCGGACGGGATTCGAACCCGTGTTCCGGGCTCCGGAGGCCCGTGTCTTGTCCTGGCTGGACCACCGGCCCATCACAGGTAAGCGGGAATAAAAGAAACCTTTACTCCTCCGGGAAGCAGTCGGGGGGGACGGGATCCCCAAACTCCTCCTTGGCCTCCAGCAACCTCTTCCTCTGCCCCTCCAGGACCCTGAAGATCTCGGCCGGCGCCCCCTGTTCCCTCCTCCAGAAGCCCTCCGCCCTCTCCACCTTCCTCAGGCTCTCCCTGACCCTGATGGAGAACTGCCTCACGTAGTCCTCCCTTGTATATTCCTTCCCCCTCACCTCCCTGAAGAGCCTGGCCAGGTCCCCGTAGGTGGGGAGGAGGCCCGTGGGCCCCCTCAGGGCCCCTGCCTCCCCGTGCACCCTAAGCTCCATCCACTTCACCCACACGTGCTTGTCCAGCCTGTCGTTCAGGTACTCCCCCGTCCTGGGATCGCGGAGGAAGTAGTTGACGCCGAAGACCAGCGGGGCCCTCTTGAGTTTCCTCCCGAAGTCCAGGTAGTTCCGGATGTACTGGTGCAGGGGGATGGAGAGGAAGTCCTGGATGCTCATCACGTTTATCTCGAACTTGGGCTCCTCCAGGATGGCGTAGGTGGTCTCCGTCTCCAGGCAGGCCCCGTACGCGATCACCCCGTGCTCCCAGTCGAAACCCTGCTGGACGGGGACGGAGGCCCTGTAATCCCTCCCCCCGAACATGATCCCCCCCAGCTCCACCCCCATCGGGTCGTCCAGCCTCTCGTCGCAGTTGGGAAGGCTGTAGAGGCTGACGGTGTAGCGGGCGTTCGGGTGGGCGGGGGGGACGGGCTTCCCGTCGGGCCCGATCTTCCCCTCCCACCACTCCCCCGAGAAGTTCAGGCCGCTCCTGGGGAGGGGGACCCCCATGTCGAGCCACCACGGCCTGCCGTCCTTGACCAGGACGTTGGAGAAGATCACCTCCCCGGGGCTGGTCAGGATCTGATAGATGAGGGGGTCATCCCTGGGGTTTATCCCCTGCAGGATGCCGAAGATCCCGGCCTCGGTGTTGACCGCCCTGCACACGCCGTCCAGGTTCCTGAGGTAGGCCAGGTCATCCGCCAGGATGGTCTCCCCGGGAAGCATGGCGGTGGAGGTCTTCCCGCAGGCGCTGGGGAAGGCCCCGGCCAGGTAGGTCTTCCTCCCCCCCGGCCCCTTCACCCCTATGATCATGAAGTGCTCGGCCAGCCATCCCTCCCGGTGGGCCTTCCGGATGGCGAGCCTGAGGGCGAGCTTCTTGAACCCGATGGAGTTCCCGCCGTACTGGGTGTTGACGCTGTAAACGGTGTTGGTGAGGTAATCTATGTAGATCCTCCTCTTCTCGGGCTCGCAGCTCACCCCCCGCTCGTCCAGCCTCCCCGCCGAGTGCAGGGTCCTGAAGATCTCCGTTCCCCTCCCCAGCCCCAGGAAGAGGTCGTACCCAGGCCTGTACAGGAGGCTGACGGAGTGGGCCACGTACCAGGAGTCCGTGCACTCCATGCAGGGGATGGTGAAGGGGGAGTTCCTGGGGCCCAGCGTGAGGAACCGCACGATCATGGTCTTCCCCTCCATGGAGTTGCGGAGGAGCCCCAGGATCTCGGCCAGCCCCTCCTCCCTGTCCATCCAGTTGAGCCCCTGGCCCAGCGACTCCCCTCGGGGGACGAGCAGCTTCGTCACCGCCCTGTCCCTTCCCTGATCGAAGTATCCGTCGAAGTGGAAGGTGTGGCCGGGGATGGAGAGGGCGGCGCACTCCTCCCCGCTGGCTATGGCCATGTGCTTCACGTAGGCCACGTCGTCGGGGGAGTCGTCGCAGACGAAGATCCGGCTGGGGTTGCAGAGCTCCGCGGCCGAGGCCACGAACTCGTGGACCTCGGGGTTGGGGATGGCGAGCAGCTTCCTCAGCTCCCTCTCCCCCGCCCTCTCCCGCAGGACCTCCAGGCGCTCGTTGCTTAACATTTTGTCGAACATTTTATCAGCTTGAACGACATTTTGCGCTTCATCCTTTAAAAAGATTTCCATGATGTGCCACTAACCCTGCGCGGAAAGAAGAAAAAGAAGAAGG
>CAZDZG010000042.1:2198-6879 GCA_964509845.1 Hadarchaeota archaeon (SeqCode)
GGCGGGCCCGGCGGGATTCGAACCCGCGACCTACAGGTTTCCCCTCTTCCGATCCGAAGCCTGTCGCGCTTTCCTGGCTGCGCCACGGGCCCGTTAGTTCTTTTGTTCCTCCCGGCTTAAGTCTGCGTTCCCAAGCCCTTTTTTATGGCCAGAGCCATCCTCTTTCTGGGAGCTTGAAGGCTTTACTGGTGATCTGTGACGGGCTGGCCGACCGTCCCCTTCCCGGGGGGCTCACCCCCCTGGAGAAAGCCGAGACCCCCAACGCGGACCGGATAGCCGTGGAGGGGATCTGCGGCCTGATGGATCCCATCGCCCCCGGCATCACCCCAGGCAGCGACACCGCCCACCTCTCCCTGCTCGGCTACGATCCCTTCCAGACCTACCCTGGCAGGGGGCCCTTCGAGGCGGCGGGGGCGGGCCTGCCCCTGCGAAAGGGGGACGTGGCCTTCAGGGTGAACTTCGCCACCGTGGACGAGGACATGGTGCTGAGGGACAGGAGGGCGGGTCGCCTGCGGGACGGAAGGGAGCTGGAGGAGCTGCTGAGGGAGATAAGGGTGGAGGGGGTGGAGCTCATCTTCAAGAGCACCTCCTCCCACAGGGCCGTGCTGGTGCTCAGGGGGAAGGGCCTTTCCCCCGAGGTCTCCAGCAACGATCCCCACGCGGTGGGGGTGAAGGTGGAGGGGGTGAGGCCGCTGAGCGCGGCCGGGAGGAAAACGGCCAGGATCCTGAACGAGTTCCTTAGGAAGGCCAGGCAGGTGCTGGAGGAGGCCCCCCTGAACAGGCGGAGGAGGGAGGAGGGGCTTCCGCCCGCCAACTACCTCCTGCTCAGGGGAGGGGGAAAGGTCCCCTCGCTGGAGCCCCTGCAGCGGAGGTTCTCCCTCAAGGCGGCCTGCGTGGCAGCCGCCGCCCTGGTGAAGGGGGTGTGCAGGCTGGCGGGGATGGAGGTGGCGGAGGTCCCCACCTCCACCACCGGGGTGGATACGGACCTGGAGGCGGAGGTGAGGGAGGTGGAGAGGAGGCTGGAGGAGAACGACCTGGTGGTTTACTCCGTGAAGGGTTTCGACGAGGTGAGCCACGACGGGCAGGTGGAGAAGAAGATCGAGTTCATGGAGCGCTTCGACGGCTACCTCTCCAGGCTGAGGGAGGCGGCCGACTTCCTCATCCTCACGGCCGATCACACCACCCCCGTCCTGGTGAGGGAGCACACGGCGGATCCCGTCCCCGTGGCGGTGGCGGGTCCAGGCGTGAGGACGGACGGGGTCAGGAGCTTCGGGGAGAGGTCCTGCGCCGGGGGAGGGCTGGGAAGGATAAGGGGGACGGAGCTCCTCCCCATCCTGGCCAACCTGATGGGGAAGTCCAAGAAGTTCGGGGCCTGAGAGCTTGTACCTCCTGTTCGGGGCCGGGGACGTGGGGCTGGAGGTGGCGGAGCGCCTGCGGAGGATGGATAAGGAAGTGACCTTCCTCCTCCGGGATCCCAGGGAGGCCGAGCTCCTTTCCGGCAGGGGCTTCAAGGTGGAGCTCTGGGACCCCTCCTCCGATTTCCCCCTCCAGCTCCTGCAGAGGGCGGAGGGCCTGCTGCTGGTGGCCCAGGATCCCAGGGAGGCCTGGAGGACGCTCGGGGAGCTGGAGGGGCTGGGGATCTCCCTTCCCCCCCTGCTGGCCCTGATCCCCGACGAGCTCTTCGAGCTGGACTTCAGGAGCAGGGGGGTGAGGGTGATCCTTCCCCTCTCCCAGCTGGCGGCGGACAGGCTGGTGGCGGCCCTGGGGGAGCTGGAGAGCGCGAGGAGGGAGAGGGAGCTGAGGGAGCTCCTCCTCTCCAAGAGGGGGAGGATGCTGGTGGTGACGCAGCTCAACCCCGACCCCGACGCCCTGGCCAGCGCCGCTGCCCTTAAGAGGTATGCCAAGGCCTTCGGGGTGGAGGCGGACGTGGCCTGCGCGGGGGAGGTGAGCGGCTATCCCCAGAACAGGATGATGAGGAGCATGCTGGAGCTCCAGCTCCTGGACCTCAAGGAGCTGGACCTGGAGAGGTACTCCCTCTACGCCCTGGTGGACGTTTCCACCCGCTCCCACTCCGCCCTTCCCGAGCGGATCCTCCCCACCGTCATCATAGACCACCACTCGGTGCCGGCCAGCGAGGTGGTGGGGGTCTTCAAGGACATCAGGATCACGGGTGCGACCTCCACCCTCATGGCGGAGTACCTCTGGCAGGGAGGGGTGGAGATAGACCCGGCCCTGGCAGCCGCCCTGGCCCTGGGCATCGTCACCGACACCTTTTACTTCACCAGGGGCACCACCCCCCTGGACCTCGAGGTCTTCCGGAGGCTGCTGGAGAGGGCCGACCTGGAGCTCCTCAGGGCCCTGCACTCCCCCCTCCTCTCGGCCGAGGCCTTCGACCTGCTGGCCAGGTCCCTCCGGAGGGCCAGGCTGGTGGGGGGATGCTACGCGGTCAACCTGGGGGAGGTGGAGGATCCCGACTGCATCCCCCAGATCGCGGATTTCCTGCTGCAGCGGGAGGGGGTCTTCCACTCGCTGGTCTACGGGCTGCACGGGGAGAGGGTCAGGATCTCCGCCAGGACGAAGGACAAGAGCCTCCACCTGGGACAGGTCCTCAGGGAGCTCTTCCCTGGCTTCGCGGGGGGACACGCCAGCATGGCGGCGGGCTCCGTTCCCCTCAGGCAGCTGACCAGCGTGAGCCCCCAGAGCCCCCACTTCCGGGCCTCGCTGGACAGGGCCGTCCTGAACCGGTTTCTGGCCAAGCTGGGCCTCCTCCCCAGGAGGAAGAGGTGAAGGGCTACCTGCGCAGGCTGCTCAGGGACAGGCTTTCCCCCGCGGAGCTCCGGCTCCTCCCCGCGGGCTTCCAGAGGGTGGGACACGTGGCCCTCCTCCGCCTTCCCCCGGAACTCTGGGAGAGGAGGAGGGAGATAGGGGAGGCCCTGGTGGGGAGGAACGGGATAAGGACGGTGGCGGTGCTCAGGGGGGTGGAGGGGAGGGACAGGAGGCCGGAGGCGGAGGTGGTGGCGGGGGATCCGGACACGGTCACCCTGCACCGGGAGCACGGCTGCCTCTTCAGGCTCGACCCCCTCAGGGTCCTCTTCTGCCCGGGTAACCTGTATGAGAGGGGGAGGCTGCCGGGGCTGGTGAGGCCCGGGGAGGTGGTGGTGGACCTGTTCGCCGGGGTGGGGCAGTTCTCCCTCCCCATAGCCAGGCTGGCCAGGCCCTCCAGGGTATACGCGGTGGAGCAGAACCCGCTGGCCCACCACTACCTCTGCGAGAACATCAGGCTGAACGGGCTGGGGGGAGTGGTGGTTCCCCTGCTCGGGGACTGCGAGAGGGTGGCCCCCCGCGGGGTGGCGGACAGGGTGATCCTGGGGATCCTGCACGTCGCCCACCGCTACCTCCCCCTGGCCGGGGAGGTGCTGAAGCCCTCGGGGGGCTTCCTCCACTACCATGAGAGCGTTCCCCTTTCCCTCCAGTTCACCCGTCCCGTGCAGAGGGTGAGGGGGGCCTTTCCGGACAGGGAGGTGGAGATCCTGGGGGTGAGGAGGGTCAAGAAGTACGCCCCGGGGGTGGTGCACGTGGTGGTGGATGCCAGGGTGGGTCCGGCAACCTTTAAAGCCCGCGGGGGCGGAGAGGGAGGATGCTGAGGATGTGCAGCTCCTGCCTGCGCCCCATCGTGGCGGAGGTGGCCGTGCACTTTGCCTGCCCCCAGTGCGGGGAGGAGGAGATCTGGAGGTGCAGGAGGTGCAGGAGGCTGAGCAATCCGTACCGCTGCCCGCGGTGCGGGTTCACGGGGCCCTGAGGTGAGGGGATGGGGAAGGTGGCGGTGACCGTGAGGGTGATGCCCGAGGGGCCGGAGGTGGACCTGACGGAGCTGGAGAGGAGGGTGAGGGGGCTGGCGGAGGTGGTCTCGGTCCGCAGGGAGCCCATAGCCTTCGGGCTGGAGGCCCTGCTGCTGGTGGCCCTGGTTCCGGATGCGGAGGGGGGGACCGAACCCCTGGAGAGGGCCCTGCAGGAGCTCCCCGGGGTGGGGAGCGTGCAGGTGCTGGGGATAACCCTGGTGTGAGGTGAGGGGGCTGAGGCTGGATCCCAGGGTGACCTCCCTCTACCCGGGCTTCGTGGCGGGGAGCGCGGTGGTCACGGGCCTCACGGTGGAGACCTCCGTGGAGGGGCTGGAGGAGAGGAAGAGGGAGGTGCTCGGGGCCTGGAGGTCCAGGGAGGAAAGGCTGGGCGAGCTCTCCCCCTACTCGGAGCTCCTCAGGCGAATGGGGTCGGAGGAGGGATCCTTCCCCCTCAGGCGCTGGGCGGAGGGGGCGGTGAGGGGGGAACTTCCCGCCCTGAACAACGTGCTGGACTCCTGCCTGCTCGCCTCCCTGGAGCACCTGGTCCCGGTGGGGGCCCACGACCTGCTGAAGGTCAGGGGGGAGGTGGAGGTGACCCTCCATTCCGGGCAGGGCCTCCTCACCCTCCGGGACGGCTCCAGGGTGGCACCGCGCGAGGGGGAGATCGTGCTGAGGGATGCCGAGAAGCTCCTGGCCTCCTACGCCCGCGGGGAGGGGACGGGCACCAGGATAGGTTTTGAGACCTCGGGGGTGCTCTTCGTGGCCTGGAACGCCCCCGGGATCCCCCGGGAGAGGGTGGAGGGGGCCCTCAGGGCGGTCTCCACCTACGCCCGCAGGTACTG
>CAZDZG010000043.1:0-6061 GCA_964509845.1 Hadarchaeota archaeon (SeqCode)
CCACCATCATCTTGGCGGCGGGGTGCTCTACGTCCATCTCCTTCAGGATGGTGACCCCATCGTTGGTGACCGTCACATCCCCCAGGGTGTCCACCAGCATCTTGTCCATGCCCCTGGGCCCCAGGGTGGTGCGGACGGCCTCGGCTATGATCTTGGCCGCCGCAATGTTCATGCGCTTGGCATCCCTTCCCAGCAGCCTGGTCGTTCCCTCCGGCAGGATGAGGATGGGCTTGGTCGCCATGCTAACCCTCCGAATAGTTCCGATAACTCATAGTTGAGATTACACCTTTCCCTTTTATGTTTTTCGGTCAACCACCCGCCGTGGGAAGGGTGGGAAGCTTGAGGAAGGAAGAGAGGGGCAGGAGCTGCGCCCCCATGAAGAGCAACCAGCCCATCACGCACATGAGGAGGGAGTGCTTCAGCCCGTCCCTGATCCTTCCCGTCCTGAACTGCCCCGCCAGGATGCCCAGCGCTATGGCCTGGATGAGGACGGCGTGGTAGAAGAGGGTCTTGACCAGCTGGGGGTTGACGGGGTTGATCCCTATCCCCATTCCCCCCGGCATCTCCACGTTCTGGGTGGGCAGGGCTGGCACGAAGATCACCACCATACCCACGGCGGTGATGGCGAAGACCCCGAAGATCATGTAGGCCACCAGCACGTAGGTGAAGGTCAGGGTTCTGCGCTCCCTTTTCAGATAGACCTCGGTGGAAACGTCGTTGGCCAGCACCTTGAGCACATCCCCTATGTTGCTGGTGGCGGTGGCAGCGACGTTCATCACCGAAATCACCCTCATGAGGAGGCCGCTCTTTATCCTCCTCTCCATGTCGGAGAGGGCCTGGGAGGCGGAGCTTCCCCACTCTATGTCCCTCCTCACCTTGACCAGCTCCGGTGAAAGGGCCCCGAAGCGCTCGGGAGGAAGGGTCCTGACGGCCTTGGCCGGAGGCAAACCGGAGGAAACTGCGGCGGCGAGCGAGGAAAGGTAGTCGGGGGTGATGGCCAGGATCCTCTCCAGCCTCCTCTCCCTCAGCTCGTGAAGGATTACGAAGGGAAGGAGGGCTATGACCAGGGAGAACACCAAAGTGGTCTCCGGCTGAGGCTCCAGGCCCAGCCTGGTTTCCAGGGTCAGGAATCCCGCCAACCTGAGCAGGGCGAAGAGGACGGCGGCCGGGAGGGAGAGATAGAAGACCCTGAGGGGATCATCGGGAAGCGTTTTCAGGAAGAGGAGGGGCCCGCGAAGTCCACCACCCCAGAGGCTCCCCCTTCTGCCCAGCTGCACGGACTCCCGGCGGGGATGCTTGGCCTCCCAGGGGGAGTACTGGGAAAGGAGGAGAATGAAGAGGGCCGAGCCCAGGGGAATGGCCAGATAGACGACCACGTAGAGGACGAGGGAAGGGATGGGGCTCATCATCAGCAGGGGGAGGAGCGTTACCAGGAGGAGAAAGGGCAGGAGGCCTACGGTGATGGTGGATATCTCCGCCATGATGGAGACCACTTCGAAAGATTTCAGCTGGGCCTCCTTGGCCTCAGCGTAGGCCTTCTCGCACCGGGAGGAGAGGAAATCGCTCAGGCTGGAACCGGTCTCCACCACCGTGGCCAGGGTCTTCAGGAACTCCCTGAACTTCTCCGAGGGACAGGTGTCGGCCACATCCGTGATGGCCTGAACGGGAGACATGCCGAAGACCTCCACGTTCCTCACCACCGCGGCGGCCTCCTTGCAGATCTCCCCGTAGTCCTCCTTCCTCTTACTCAGCTCCTTGAAGATCTGGACTATGCCCACCCCACCTTTGCTCATGGCCAGCATGAAGGCGAGGGCGTGGGGCATCCTGGCCTCTATTTCCCTTTTCCTGGACCATCCGGTTTTCTCCAGGTTGAGGAGGGAAAGCCGGTAGAGGCCGTAACCCGCCCCCATCCCCGCGAGGAATGCCAACAGGGGGGAGTAGGGGATCCCGTAGTACAGTCCCAGCAGGAGCACGAGCGAGAAGGAAAGCAGGGAAAGTATAAAAGAAAACATCAGGGTTCTCTCCAGGAACTCCCTGGCGAAGCGTGCCACCCTGGCCCTTCTCAGGGCCAGGTGCACTTCCTCCACCCTCTTCTCCTTTATCCTCTTCAGGAGAAAGGCGATGGGAAACATCAGCTTTCCCCAATTCTCCTGAGCACGCTTTCGGGGTTGTAATAGTACTGGCTCAGCACCTCCGCTATCTCCGCGGGAGTAATCCCCGGCTGGTTCGCCAGCCAGGTAAGCACCCTCTCCCTGTTCCTCAGTTCCTTCTTGAGTTGAATGGGGGTCATGCCCAGGTTCCTCCTGAGCTCCCTCAGCACCCAGGACTCCTCCACCTTCCTGAAGGTGTCGGTGGAGGGATCCCAGTGGAAGGTTTCTACGATCCTTATCTCCTCCGTGATGGGATCCAGGCCCGCGAACTCAATGATCTGCTGGTTACGTCTCACCCTCTCACTTCCCAGGTTGGTGAGGAGCTGCAGGCAGATGATGTCCAACTCCGCCAGCATGGGCCTGGGTATGTTGATGGGGTCCCCCTCCAGCCTGTTCACGGCCGCCTGGACGGAACCGGCATGCATGGTGCAGAAGGCGGTGTGTCCCGTGCATATGGCCTGGAACATGGCCTGGGCCTCCACCCCCCTGACCTCCCCCACGATGAGGCACTCGGGTCTCTGCCTCATGGCCACCTTCACCAGCTCGTTCATGTCTATGGGCTTCACCCCCAGCATCTCCCTGGTGACGTTGGGGACCCAGTTCTTCTGGTAGAGGGAGAGCTCCCGCGTGTCCTCGATGGAGATGATCTTGGCGTCCGGAGGGATGAAGAAGGCCAGGGCGTTCAGGGTGGAGGTCTTCCCGCTGGCCGTCCCCCCTATCACCATCACGCTGCACCTATTCTCTATGGCCAGCCAGAGATATGCCAGCATTTCGGGGCTGAAGGTGTGGAACCTTATGAGGTCCACGGGGGTGAAGACCCTCGCCAGCCACTTCCTGATGGAGAAGGAGGCCCCCCTGGCGGTGATCTCCTCCCCAAAGGTCACCTGGACCCTAGAACCGTCAGGGAGCCTGGCGTCTACCACAGGCTCCGCAAAGGAGAGATGCTTTCCGCTGCGCTCCGCCAGCAGGGCGTTGAAGTTATCAAGCTCATCCCTATCGAACTGGATGTTGGTTTCCATGTTGTAGTACCTTCTGTGATAGATGAACAGAGGAATATCCGGTCCATCACAGGAGATATCCTCTATCATGGGATCCTTAAGCAGGGCATCTATCTTCCTGAAGCCCAAGTTATCCCTCCTCAGGAAGTAATAGAGCTTGTAAAGGGTCTTTGGATCGGAAATCCCCATTTTTCTGACCATCCCCATCATCTCCCTTGCCAGCACTTCCTCCTTCTGCGCTGGGGGAAGCTCGTAGGGGAGCCGGCTCCTAAGCTCCTCCCATATCTCCTGCAGCATCCTCTGCTCCTCGAAGGTTAACCTGGGCTCCACCAGGTGATACCTCAGGCGGCCCGTCCCCTCCTCCCTCAGGATGACCGCATAGGAGAAGGGCTTCTCTATCCAGTATCTTTCTATCTCAACGTACCTTTTCCGGGGGAAGATGAACTCCTCCAGTCTCCCCAGCGTTTTGAGGTGGTAAGGCGGAAGGCCCACGGGGGAGAGATCCACTATCTCTTCCTCCTCCTTCTCGGGCACTTCTTCTACCAGGTGCTCTATGCCCACGGAGAGCAAGAAGAGGGCTCTCACCCCCTCCCTAAGCTCTTCGTAAACTTGCCTTTCCTTTTCCTCCAGCCTCCTCAGCTCCCTATCTTCCTCCACCAACAGCCTTCTCATCTCCACCAAACCTTCCTCGGTCTCCCTTCTCTCCAGGTATTCGATCTCGATGGAAAGGCTCTCCGCCTCGACTTCCATGGGTACCTCAGGAGCCCTCTCCGGGGTAGCTTCTGAGGGATAAAGCAAGCTTTTCAGCCTCTGGATGAACTCCTCCCTCTCCCCCTCCATTTTCAATTCTTTTTGGTCCTCTCTATTTAAGGGAGTTTCCTCTTCAGAAGGGTTTAACAGCTCTCTCAGACCTGCATACTTGCCTGCCAACTTCCGGAGGTATTCCGAGACTTCCTCTAGTCCGTCTTCCTTTCCTGTCATGGGGGGGTCTTCTTTCCCCCCACCTTTGCAATCGACCTTACTCGGAAGATTTAAAAAACTTTTGGTTCAACCTTTATCCCTAACTCAGCTCCTCCACCAACTTTTTGGCAAGGGAGCCAAAGGCTTTGGAAGCGGGGGACCTAGGTTTGTGCAGGACCAGGGGTTTCTTGGCCAAGATGGAAGCCTCCACCGCCTTATCCTCGGGGATGGTTCCCATTTCCTTCAGCTTCAGGATGTTCTCTATCTCCCTGGGTTTAAGCTGCTTGGAGCTGAAGAGGAGGCCCTTCTTGAACCTGTTGATCACCACCCCCACCACGCTTTTCTCCAGCAGAAGAGCCACGTCCTTACTCGTGGAAACGTCGGAGACGGCTATGGGATCGGGGGTGGTGACCAGGAGCACCTTATCGGATTCGGTCAGGGGCACGATGGAATTCTTGTTAATACCGGGAGGGGTATCCACGAGGATGAGGTCGTACTGATCCTTGAGGGGGGAAAGAACGGAGGGGAAGAGATCCAGCTTAGCCTTGAGGTAGGCCCTGAGAGAGGGAACAACGGGCAGGAGGGGAACCCCGAAAGCTGAGCTAACGCTCTTGAGCACCTCCTCTTCCGAAACTTTTTCGGAGGAAAGGAGGGTGTTGAGGCCTTTGCCCGATTTTCCTCCTAGCTGGAGGGTAAGGTCCCCAGAAGCTAGGTCCGCATCCACCAGGAGAACCTTAATCCCGCGTTTATGCAAAAGCACTCCTAGATTGGCCGTCACGGTGGTTTTACCCACCCCCCCTTTGGCGGAAACCACCGACAGAATCATTTTCCCTAATTTGTTACTGGAAGAAGGGGTTTAAAAAGGAAGCTGCTTCCCCTTTTCCCACATGCTTTTTTACGCCCTTTTCCAAAAAGAAATGATGCCCAGGATACCCACGGGGATAGAGAGCTTGGATCTCGCCCTCAACGGGGGCATACCCTCCGGCTCCCTGGTGCTCCTGGTAGGGGAATCGGGAGCGGGAAAGAGCGAGTTCTGCTACACCGTGACTGCCAACCTCAACTCCATGAGAGAGGATCCTTCCCTCCTACCCACCGGCTTCGATCTGGTCCTCCCGGAACGCGTCTGGTATGCCACCTTCAGCAGGAGCGAAGAAGGGGTGCTTTCGGACGTGAGGGACAAGTTCAGCGAGGATTTCTATAACAGGTTCACCAGGGGAACCTTCTTCAGGGAGTTCCTCTCCGTTCCTTCCCGCCTGACCACCTTCCAGGAATGGGTGGCGAGCATGATAAGCAATGGGGGGCACATCAAACTGCGCCGAGAGGTCTTTTCCTCCCTGGCCAAATTCCTGGAGAGGGAAGGACCAGGAACGATGGTGATCTTTCACACCCTTACTGACTTCTCCCTGCTCTTCAGGAAGGGCGAGGAGATGGAGTTCGTGAGCTTCCTGCAGGCCCTCCGGGAGATAAGCAGGGAATGGAATGTTACGGTCCTAGCCATCCTGGCCAGCGGAATCTTCAGCCCGGATGTGGAGAGTCTCATCATCTCCAACGCCGACGGGGTCTTCTCCTTCGAAATACAGGGAAGTGAGCTGGCTAGGAGGACCATGTTCTCCTGCAAGAGGATGAGGGGGACCGCCGTAAGCCCCGAGCCCTTTGAACTCACGATCACGCCGGACGGCGTGGAGCTCACCCGCCTCAGGACGCTGGCCGGGCGCTAGTCCGTGCGGAAGTACAGGGGAAGCCTCTGATCTAGCAAACGGGCAAGCCAAAGATTCCTCAGGTAAAACCCGGGATTGCTCAGGTACTCCGGGCTCCTGAGGAGAAGGTGACGGAAGAGGTGAGTGGAGTTGATCTCTTTCATCCCCCACCTCAGGAGACCTTCCATCTCAGCTGGGCTGAGGTGGGGGTGGTTCCAGACCAGGTGCTTGCAATCGAACTTGTGCCAGTCCTTCT
>CAZDZG010000044.1:0-6026 GCA_964509845.1 Hadarchaeota archaeon (SeqCode)
CCACGGAGTAGCCGCACCTCACCAGCTCCTCCACGTGAAGCTCGGGGGTGTCCTGGAAGCAGATCAGGTGGTGCTCCCTCCCCACCTCGGGGAGGAGGCTTTCGAGGAGGCTGGTCTTGGCGCTCCCCACCTCCCCTATGAGGAAGGCGGAGGCCCCCTCCCTCACCGCCCAGGAGAGGAAGGCGGAGGCCAGCGGGGTCAGGGTCCGCCGCTGGAGGAAGAGGGGCTGGGTCCAGGTCCTCTCCCTCCTCTTCCTCACCGCCATCCCCACCCCCTTCCAGAGGGCGGGGTCCCTGGCCAGGAAGATCCTGAGGCCGAGCTCCTCCACCTCCACGTCCAGCTCCGGCCTGATCTCGTCGAAGGAGG
The DNA here is from genome assembly GCA_964509845.1 of Hadarchaeota archaeon (SeqCode). Taxonomy (GTDB): domain Archaea; phylum Hadarchaeota; class Hadarchaeia; order Hadarchaeales; family WYZ-LMO6; genus WYZ-LMO6. The sequence goes on from CAZDZG010000044.1 coordinate 367, forward strand.
TTCCCACCCTGGAGGCCAGTCGCTCCGCCAGGTGGAGGAGGGAGGGGGTGGAGCAGCGGATGCCCGTTTCGCATAGGTCCCACCTCTCGTGGATCACCCTCACGGGCTGGAGCTCGGGGGGAGAGGGGAAGAGGAAGTCGGTGAGGTGCTCGTCCCTGCTGAGGGCCTCCAGGATTCCGTAGGAGGTCCAGCGGGAGAGGAGGTGGGCCAGCCCCTCCAGCTCCCCGGCCGGGTACCTCCCCTTCCCCAGCTCCAGCAGCACCTCCCTCCACCATCCCTCCCCGGTGCCTTCCGGGGGCTCGGAAAGGAAGGCCCTTTCCAGAAGCTCCACCAGCTCTTCCGGAAGCCTGAACTCGGGAAGGTCCAGCTCATAGAAGGGGAGGGGGGAGTCCTCCCTGAGGTATATCCTCACCCTTCCCCCTCCCCGCAGGGGATAGGAATCCACCACCTCCCCCCTGCCCCTGAAGGGCAGGATGAAGCAGTCGGCGAAGAAGGGGCGCCTCACCTCCCGAAGGCACTCCTCCTTCAGGGAGAGCAGGGAGCGGTAGCGCCCCCTCACCTCCCTGAGGAGGGGAAGGAAGCGGGAGGAATGGCACTCCTCACATTCCTTTCTACGTGGGCTGGCGGGAGGATCCAGCCCGGGAGGATGCAGGGTTCTCAGAAAGGAGTGGAAGGAGGTCCTGAGGAGCCTCTCCCTCTCCTCCACGCACCTCCCGCATCCCCTCCCCTCCCTCCCCATCCTGGTCCTGTCGGAAAGGAGGAGGCGGAGGGACCTCAGCTCCCTGAGGAAGGAACAAAGGAAGGGATAAAGGCGGTGGTGGGGGCGCAGGAGCACCACCCCGTCCACCTCCTCCTGGGGAAGGGAGCCGAGCACGCACTCCCTGCAGGAGGGATCGGAGAGGGTGGCCCTTCCCCCGCAGGAGTGGCAGTCCACCTCCAGCAGGCGGAGGGGGCCGGAGGACCTCACCTCCCTTTTTCCGACCTTCATAACCTCCCCCCTTCGTTCTCCCCCCTTTTGTGGTTTTCATTCCAGGAAGGCCAGCACCCTCCTCCTGAAGGAGGGCCCGTACCTCCCGAGGTACCTCTCCAGTTTTTCCTGTCCACCCTCCTCCCGAACTCCCCGGCCAGCTCCTCCCTCATCTCCCCGAAGTAGACCGGGTCGATGAGGGTTTTTTTCCACGTCGCTCACGGGCAGGAGGAACTCCCCCTGTATATCTCTTCAGAGCCTCCCGGAAACCTTTTTCCCCCATGGGGGGCGGAAGGAGGATGGACCTTCCCCTCTACCTCCTCTTCGGGTCCCTCACCGCCCTCCTCCTGGCCTCGGCCTTCCTCCTCCAGCTCACCTCCCAGGCCAGGGAGGCGGTGGACGAGCAGGCCGAGGGTCTGCTGGAGGCGGTGGCCAGGGCGGCCTTCTCCCTCCTTCCGGGGGAGGAAACGAGGGTGGATCTTCCCCCCTCGGTGGGCGGATGCGGTTATGAGTTCTGGGCGGAAGAGAACGGGCTCTTCCTCCGCGTCCTGGACGGGATCAGGAGGGGCAGGCTCTATTCCCTCCCCCTGCTCGAGAGGGTGGAGGTGGAGAACTCCTCCTTCAGGGGGGCGGTCTACCTCAGGCGAACGGAGGCCTTCCTCGTACTCTCCTCCTCCCCCTTCCCTCCTCCCTCCCACCCCCTCCCCTCCGGAGGAGAGACTTTCCCCCCATCCTTCTACTCCTTCGCGAAGGAGCATCCCATCCCGGCGGCGGCCCTGGTGGAGGCCTACTCTACAACGGGCAGGGATCCGGTGGGATACGTCTGGGAGAGCCGGAGGGTCCTGGTATTCCTCGGGGAGAACCTGTGGCTGGAGGTGAGGGGGGAGGAGAGCGGGGAGAGGGTGGGGAGGGTGGAGAACGCCTGGGTGGTGGAGGGGGTGGGGGAGGCGGAAGGAAGGGCGGAATGGGAGGAATGCCCCAGCGTGGTGGAGGCGGTGGAGGGGGGATGGGTGCTCCTTCCCTCTAGGGCCCTCTCGGAGTTCCTGGGGAGGGCGTGGGAGAGCGGGGGAGAGAGGGTCAGGCCGGAGAACCTGAGGGTGAGGGCGGCGGCCGTGAGGACGGGGGTGGGCTCCTTTCCTTCCTGGCGCCTGGACTTCACCTCGGGAGGGAGAGCCTTCGTGGTCTACTGGAGGATGGTGCGCTGGTGGTATGCGGAGAACTCCCCCGGCTTCCTCATGCAGAGCGAGCCCCCGTTGGAGCCGGTCTGAGCTCCTCCCAGAGTTCCACCTCCACCTCCTCCCCCTCCTCCACCACCTCCGTGTCCTCGGGTACGGTGAAGAAGCCGTCGGAGTCCGTTAAGGAGCTGAGGATCCCGGATCCCGTCACCCTGAGGGGCTCGGCCCAGAGCCCCCCCTTTCTCTCCAGCAGCCTCACCCTCACCACGTCCACCCTCCCCAGGGAAGAGGCCACCTTCCTGGCCAGCCTGGCCCTCACCTTCGCGAGTCCCCGGTCGGGGGGAAGGCCCTGGAGCAGGCGGAGGGCGGGCCTCACCAGGAAGGTGAAGGAGAGGAGGCAGGCGGCGGGGAAGCCTGGGAGGCAGAAGACGGGCTTCCCCTCCACCTTCCCGAAGGCGGTGGGTCCCCCCGGCCTGAGGTTGACCCCGTGGAAGAGGAGCTCCCCCTTCTCCTCCACCACCCCGGGCACCAGGTCCCTCCTCCCGACGGAGCTCCCCCCGGAGATCACCACCACCTCCCCCCTCTTCAGTGCCTCCTCCAGCCTTTCCTCCAGCTCCCTTTTCCTGTCCCGGCACCTCCCTAGGGGGACCGGCAGGGCCCCGCAGGAGCGAACGGCGCAGCTCAGGGAGTAGAGGTTTATGTCGGGGATCTTGCCCGGTCTGGGCCTCTCCCCCGGGGAGAGGAGCTCGGAGCCCGTGGAGAGGAGGGAGACCCTCGGCCTTCTGAAGACCCTCACCCTTCCCAGCCCCAGGCAGGCCAGCATCCCCACCTCCGCGGGCCCCAGCCTCCTTCCCCTCTCCAGCACCCTCTCCCCCTCCTTCACGTCCTCCCCCTTCCTTGACACGTTTTTGCCGGGGGTGACGGGGGCCAGCACCTCCAGGTCCTCCCCCTTCCTCCTGGTCTGCTCCAGCATCACCACCGCATTCGCCCCGGGGGGGAGGGGCTGTCCGGTCATCACCTCCACGGCCCTCCCGGGCCCCACCCTCCCCCTCACCACCCTCAGCCTCCTGGGAGAGTTCTCCCCCGCCCCGAAGGTGTCCTCCGCCCTCACCGCGTACCCATCCACGGCGCTCCTGTCGAAGGGGGGGAAGTCCGTGGGAGAGAGGAGGTCGGAGAAGAGGATCCTGCCACAGGCCTCCTGCAGGGGCACCTCCTCCCACCCCAGGGGGGAGAGGCCCGAGAGGATCAGCCTGAGGGCCTCCTCCAGCCTGGTGTAGGAGAGGAAGGGACGTCCCATCCTCCTCCCTTCACGCCCCGGGCTAAAGCCTACTCCCTGGCGTGCTTCACCAGGTGGCCCAGCTCGGGGAGGAGGAGCTTCATCCCCACCTCCACCGCCGAGGGGGCACCTGGGAGGCAGCAGAGGAGCTTTCCCCTGGCCACCCCGAAGATGGCTCGGGTCAGGAGGGCGGGGGTCCCCACCATCTCGTACCCCATGGCCCTGAGCCTCTCCCCGAAACCCGGAAGCTCCTTCTCAAGCAGGGGGCGGAGGGTCTCGACGGTGACGTCTCTTCGGGCGATCCCCGTTCCCCCGCAGGTGAGGATGGCGTCGAAGGAGGGATCCTCCAGGTATCTCTTCACCGCCCCCAGGATGAGGTCGGGCTCGTCCGGGACGATCTCCCTGGTCACCTCGTGCCCCTCCTTCCTGAGCTTCTCCTCCATGATCCTCCCTGAGAGGTCCTCGTCCCTCCCCTCCTTCCAGGCCCTGTACCTGGAATCGCTGACGGTGATCACCGCCACCCTGAGCCTGCTGGGGGCGGCTCTCCTGTGCTCCTCGAAGCCCATCCTTTCACTTTCTTCCTCCCCTATATTTGAGTCCCGGGGCCCGAATCCGGGTCCCGGCGCAGAGCTATTAACAGGGGGGTAACAATTAACAGGGGGGTAACTGTGTACTTCGACGAGGCACCCAAGAGCAGGCTGGAGGACCTGTACGACTTCGAGGAGCAGGTGAGCAGGCTGCGGACCTCCATAAGGAGGGGGAACAGGCTCATCGTCCTGCTGGGGCTCAGGAGGACGGGGAAGACCTCCCTCCTCCTGTCCTGCCTGAACGCCGAGAGGATTCCCTTCCTCCTGCTGGACGGGAGGGTTTTCGCCGGGCGCCAGCTGATCACCCGCGAGGAGCTCCTGCGTCAGCTCGAGGGCTCCCTGAACGAGGCGCTCTCCCGGGCGGGTTTCGCCAGGAGGTTCCTGGGAGCGCTGAAGGGCCTGAGGGGGGTGGAGCTCTCCTTGGCGCACCTAAAGGTCTCCCTGAGGTGGGCTCCCCCCTCCCAGGCGGCCGATCCCCTGGAGATCATCAAGGCACTGGCGAGGAGGGGCAGGCTGATCCTTGCCATCGATGAGGCGCAGGAGTTCAGGAAGCTGGCGGGCTACGATCTCACGGGTCCCCTCGCCCACCTCTACGACTACGTGCCGAACGTCCAGATCATCGTGACGGGCTCCAAGGTGGGTGTGCTGAGGGATTTCCTGGGAGAGGATAACCCCCGGGCCCCCCTGTACGGGAGATTCAGGGTGGAGATAGAGCTCCCCCATCTGGGAGAGCGGGAGGCGAGGGAGTTCCTGGAGAGAGGGGCGGAGCAGGCCGGGCTGAGGATCCCTCCCGACCTCCAGGAGAAGGTGCTCCGGGAAATGGACGGCATCATAGGGTGGCTAACCTTCTTCGGGGCGAAGTGCAGGGCCCTGGGAAGGGCGGACGAGCAGGTGCTCAGGCGGGTGGTGGAGGAGGGGGCCAGGATGGCGGCCGAGGAGTTCCAGAACTTCCTGGCGGGCAGGGAGGCCGCCGCCCGCAGGTACCGGATCATCGTCCACAGGCTCTCAGAGCCCGCCCGCTGGCGGGAGGTGAAGGAGGCGGTGGAGAGGGCGGAGGGAAGGAGGGTCCCGGGCAAGGCCGTGAGCACCCTCCTCCAGAAGCTGGTCGACGCGGGCTTCGTCCGGAGGAGGGATGAGGAGTACTGCCTCGCGGACCCCATGCTCAGGCGGGCCTCCCTCCTGGGGCTCGTCTGAGCTTCGCGGGACTAGGCCCGGTCACCGCCGGTGCCTGCCGGAGGCGGCCTCTCGTTCTGCTTGACCTTCTCCACCACCCTTATGTCCGTGATCCTGGTGGAGGGGTACTGCCCCCTTTCGTCCTTCTCCATCCCCTTCACCATGTCCCAGACCGTTAGGAGGGCGGCGGAGACCCCCACCAGCGCCTCCATCTCCACCCCCGTCCTGGCCCTCGCCCTGACCTCCACCTCCGCCCTCACCCCTTCCTCGCAGGGCTCCACCCTGGCCTCCACGTGGGTGAGGGGGAGGGGGTGGCAGTGGGGAAGGAGCTCAGGGGTGCGCTTGCAGGCCAGGAGGGCGGCCAGTTCCGCCGCCGCCAGGGGGTCCCCCTTCTCCACCCTCCCCTCCCTGATGGCCCTTACCGTTTCAGGCTTGAGCAGGAGCCTCCCCTCCGCCCTGGCCCTCCTCACCACCTCCTCCTT
>CAZDZG010000045.1:0-5103 GCA_964509845.1 Hadarchaeota archaeon (SeqCode)
AGAGGCCCGCTCCAGGCCGACGCCTTTTCGGGTGTGGAGCCAATTAAATATAGAAGAAAGGGCCTACTTAAGGTTTACCCTAGGTTTTTTCCTCCAAAAAAGAAGGGAAAAAGGGTGGAGCCGGGAAGGGTGCTGAGGGTAGGGAAAAGCTACCTACGTTACAGGGCGGGAAGACCCTCCCCGGTTTTCTGTAACTATTTCATAACCGTCCGCTGCAACCTCAGCTGCTCCTACTGCCCGGTGAGAAACCCCACGGGATCCCCCATTTTCCCCTTCTGCCGCCGCACCAGGGAGGTGGGCACAGAGGAAGCCAAGAGGATGGTGGCGGAGGCGGCGGAGCTGGGGGTCCTCTGGATGTCCTTCAGCGGGGGTGAGCCCCTTCTGAGGGAGGACCTGGAGGAGGTGGCGGGGGAGGGGAGGGAGCGGGGAATGGTCACCATCCTGGACACCAACGCCACGCTGGTGACGGAGAGGAGGGCCAAGAGCCTCGCCAGGGTCTTCGAGGTGGCCGTGGTTTCCCTGCAGGGAATGGAGGAGGTGAACGATGCCATGAGGGGGAAGGGGGTATTCCGGAGAACCCTTCGGGGGATGGAGCTCCTCCGGGAGGAGGGAATGCAGGTGGGTGTGAACTTCATCATCACCCGCCACAACTACGGGGAGATGGGAAAGGTGGTGGAGTTCCTCAGGGAAAGGGTGGACTCCATAGTGTTCAACCCGGTCTGCCAGGCGGAGGCCTTCAGACCCAGGGGAAGGGAGGTAGAGGAGGTGGAGAGGAACCTTCTGAGGCTGAAGAGGGAGAATCCACGCCTCATCTACAACTCCCTCCAGCACCTGAAGGCCATCGGGAGGTACCTGAGGGGGGAGAGGGTGGTGGAGTGCGAGCCCTTCGACCTGCACTTCTCCCTCGCGCCTGGAGGGGAGCTTTGCGGTTGCTTCTACCCCTTCCCGGTGGGAAGGCTGGAGGGGAACGGGAGGGAGCTGCTGGAGAGGGGAAGGAGGATGAGGGAGAGGCTCTTCAAGGAATGCGGGGGCTGCGCCAACTCCAGCTACTTCCACGTTTCTCATCTCTTCCGGGGCCCCCTCCCCACCCTCCTCCTCCGGAGGTTTTCCCCTTGAAGATCCCCACCTGGGGAGGGTGGGGCAAGCTTCTCCTCCTCAGGGCCTGGAGGGTCCCCCTCCTGCTCAGGATGAGCTGGCTCCTGGGTCCCCTCTGGTATCTCCTCCTGACCCATCATCTGTACCCTCCCTCCCTCTCCCACCTCCTCTTTCCCCTCCTCCTTTCCCTCTTCTCCTACTACTCCTACGCCGTGCTCCTCAACGACTATTTCGATCAGGAAAGGGATCTCCTCTCGGGAAAGAGGGTGGTTCCCCTGGGGAGGAAGGAGTTCCTGCTCCTCTCCTCCCTCACCCTCCTCGTCTGCCTGCTGTCCTCCCTCCCCCTGAGGGGAAAGCCCTTCCTGCTCGCCGGGCTGATCCTGGCCACCCTCTACTCCCTGCCCAAAACGAGGCTGAAGGAAAGGGGCGTGGGGGGGATGCTGACCGACGTTCTGGTGGAGCTCATGCCCGTTCTCCTGGTTCTTTCCTTCTTCCTGCAGGTGGGGGGCCGGGGGGGTGCGGACCTGGCCCTCCTCCTTCTCCTCTATCTCTTCCTACACCTCTCCTCCGAGCTCGAGCACCTGCTCAGAGACTATGAGGGGGACAGGAGGGCGGGGATCACCACCTTCGTCACCCTGGCGGGCCCGGAGGTTTCCAGGAGGTACCTCAAGATCTTCTCCCTCCTCACCCTTTTCCTCCTGGCCTCCTTCCTCCTCCTCTCCCTGCCCCGTCTGCCCTCCCTCCTCCCCCTCCTGGTGGGGTTCGGGCTCTTCCATCTCTTCCACCCCAGGCTCAATCCCGACGTGAAGGGGGCCTTTGAGGTGCCCCTGGCCTTTGCCGACTGGGTCTACCTCTTCCTCCTCCAGATCCTCCCCCTGTACCTCTCCCTTCTGCTGGCCCTGACCCATCCCCCCTTCTTTTATCTCTTCCCCCTCACCCTCCTCTTCGACCTCAAGTTAATACTGCTGGCCCTGGAGAGAGGGAAGAGGATTCATGAGGGTGGCCGTGTGTCACGATCTCCTTAACGTGAGGGGAGGGGCGGAGAGGGTGGCCCTGACCCTCTCCCGGGCCTTCAGGGCCGACTTGTTCGTTCTCCTCTACGAGCCGGAGAAAACCTTCGAGGAGGCGGGGAAGGTGAGGGTGCACGCCCTGGGGGCTCCCCCCCTCCCCTCCGACAAGAGGTTTTACCCCTGGATCTATCCCCTCTTCCACTCCGTCGGGATGTGGAGGTTCCTCACCCTGGGGCTGGAGGATTACGAGGTGGTGATCACCAGCGGCAAACTCGGCCTCTTCGCTAAGGGGAGGAGGACCCTCCACTACTGCCACTCCCCGCCCAGGTTCCTCTATGACCTCCGGCCCTTCATCCTCAGGCACCTGGAGAGGTTCCACGGAAGGCACGCCAGGCTCCTGGCGGAGGGGTGGTGGAGGATCTGGAGGAAGCTGGACGGCTGGGCGGCGAGCAGGCCCGATCTCCTGGTGGCAAACTCCAGAACGGTGCAGGAGAGGATAAGGAGGTTCTACGGAAGGAACTCGGTGGTGGTTTATCCCCCCGTGGAGGTGAAGAAGTTAAAGGTGAGGGAGGGGGGGGACTACTTCCTCGCCGTGGAGAGGCCCAGCCCGGAAAAGGGAATCGAGCTCCTGCTGGAGATCTTCCGCAGGATCCCAGAGGAGAGGCTGGTGTGGGTGGGGGATTACCTCGACCTTCCCTACCTGGAAAGGCTGGAGAGGAGGGTGAGGAGGATGAGGAACGTGACCTGGCTGAGGGGGGTGGGGGAGAAGGAGCTGAGGGAACTCTACGCGGGATGCAAGGCCGTCCTGCACACGGCGAGGGATGAAGACTTCGGGATGGTCCCCGTGGAGGCCATGGCCTGCGGCAAGCCCGTGATAGCGGTGAACCAGGGAGGGGTGAGGGAAACCGTGATCCATGGGGAGACGGGCATCCTGGTGGAGCCTCCCTTCCTCCCCAACTTCCTCAGGGCCATCAAGGGCTTCGATCCCTCCCGCTTCTCCCCCTGGAGGTGCAGGAGGAGGGCGGAGGAGTTCTCCAGCGAGAGGTTCGTGAGGAGGATGAGGGCCCTGGTGAGGGGGCTGGTGAAGGATTGACTCCCAGACCCGTAAGGGAGCTCCTCGACAGCCTGAGGTTCATCGTCAGACCCTCCAGGGTGCTCGCCGAAACCGAGGAGGAACTCCCCCTCCTCCTCTCCCTGCCCCTCCTCTACCTCCTGAGGTACCTCCACCTGTACCTCCACGCCCTGCTGGTTCACGGGGAGTTCTACCTCTCCAAGTACTCCAGCCTCTCCAGTTTCTTCCTCCACGAGTTCGACCCTTACCAGGGGTGGCTGAACGTGCTGGCCCTCCTCTCCCTTCCCTCCCTGCTCTATCTCCTGGGGAGGGCGATGGGGAGGGAGGTGAACTACCTCGCCGCGGAGCACGGCTTCTTCCACCTGCTGGTGGCCTCCATCTTCCTCGTCCCCTCCGACCTCGTCCACCTCTTCCTCCCCTCCACCTACTTCCTGGGATACTGCATGCACCTCTCCCTCCTCCTGCATCTTCTCCTCCTGCCGGTCTGGATGAGCCTCTGGGCGGGGAGGTTCCTGGGGGTCGGGAAAAGGTACTCCCTTCTTCCCTCCTTCCTCTTCGTTTTCTCCCTCAAGTATCTGCCCCAGCTGGTCTTTTCTCCCCCCCTCCACCTGCTCATGGGCTGGCTTCTCTTCCTATCCTTCCTCCAGCAGGGGGAGAGGTCCAGGCTGCTGGTCCTCCCGCTCTGCGGGTTCTTCCTCCTCCTGCTGGGATGAAACCTACGCCGCCCTCCACCTCACATAATCCAGGTCGCAACCGGAGGGGCAGGGAAGCTCACAGAGGATACCTTCCTTCCTCAGGGAGAAGTTCCCCTCCAGGAGGTTCCCCAGGTAATAGGGCTCCCTGAGGGAGAGGAGATGGCTCCACATCATCCCCTGCCAGCACGTGTAAACGTCACCGTTGGGGGCGACGGCGAAGTGATTCGTTCCGGCCGTGCACCATCTCCTCTCCTGCCCGAAGGGAAACTCCACCTCCCTCCTGCTCACCAGGGCCCCCCTCACGAGCTCCCTCTCCTCTGGGCTGTAGGGGGAGAGGGGGTTGACGTAGGGATCGACATGTACGGGTATACCCCTGCGGTTGAAAATCCGCAGGTACTCCTTAAGGCTGGGCAGGAGGGAGGGGTGCGCCACCAGATTAACCGAGATCTTCGGATTGAGGGAGCGTAGCCTCTCCAGCCTTTCCAGAAAGGTTCCTAGCTCCACCGCGTGGGGATGGTAGCTCGCCGTTATGTGGCAGAACCTGCCAAGAACCTCCGCGAACTCCTCGGGGGGGAAGGAGAGATTGGTGGCCACGGCCACCCTATGCTTCCTGGGGATGCTTCCCAGGAATTCCCTGAAGCCTCTGGCCAGGAAGGGCTCACCCCCTGTGAGATCCAGGGTGCAGGGTGGAAGATCCTGAAGGAAGGAGAGGAACTCCCGGAACGGGAGATCCGAGGGATAGCGGGAAGGAAGTCCCAGGTCCTGGAGATGACAGTAAGGGCAGAGGCCATGGTAGTTGCACCTGAAGGTCACGGCCACGATCGCGTGAAGGGAGGGTCGGAAGAGGGTGCGCAGCTCGTAAAGGAGCCTGCTGAGGCTTCTGGACTGGAGGCGTGCCACCAGGGAACAGGCCACCGCCCTGAAGTTCATCCAGAAAAGTGTCCCTGCCTAAAGAAACGCTTTCCCCCGTAGGGGCTTAAAGGGGAAAAAACAAAGTAAAGAATGGATGCGGCTTAAAAAGGGATTGGCACTCCTTCTCCTCCTTTCCCTGCTGGGAGCCTTCTTCCTTCCCCTCCCAGGGGTGGGGGCGGCCACCTACACCGATACCACGGACGCGGACTTCGCCCAGGGAATCCACGAAAACACGGAAAACGTGGGGGGGAACCTGAGGCTGAAGTCGGGCTTCCTCTCGGGCAGGTTCACCTCCAGGAGCTTCGGGGGTTCTGCCCAG
>CAZDZG010000046.1:0-4900 GCA_964509845.1 Hadarchaeota archaeon (SeqCode)
GGCTAGAGCTCCACCACGATGGCCGTGTTGGTGTCCACCACTCCCTTCAGTCTGTGGATCCCCTTTATCACGGTGCTGCTGAGGGAGGCCAGGTCCTTGGCTTCCACCAGGGCGATGATGTCGTAGGGTCCCGTGACCACGTGAGCGGATTTCACGCCCGGGACCTTCTTCAGCTCCTTCATCACCGCTTGTACCTTCCCTATGGCCGCCGTGATCAGCACGTAGGCCAGCATCATTCCCCTTTCGAGGGGGCCCTTTTAACCTTACCGCGAACGCCCTTCACCCTGTACAGCAGGAGGAGGTCCCTCCCCACCCTGGAGACCCTCCTCAGCTCCAGCTCTATCCCCTCCTCCACCCTCCCGAATCCCTTCCCCCCCACCAGGGTCTTGGCCCCCTCCCCGCCCACGATCCTGGGGGAGATGGCCACCCTCACCTCGTCCACCAGGCCCAGGGAGAGCATGTGCCAGTTGAGGGTGGATCCCCCTTCCAGCAGGACCCTCCTCACCCCCCTCCTCCCCAGCTCCTCCAGCAGGCGGGGAAGGTCCACCTCCCCTCCCCCCATCTCCAGCACCTCCGCCCTTTTCCGGAGCTCCTCCACCTTCCGCCTGGGCGCCCTGCGGGAGACCGCCACCAGGGTCTTGGAGGAGCCGTCCAGCACCCTAGCGGTGAGGGGGATCCTGGCCCTCCCGTCCACCACCACCCTCAGCGGGTTCCTTCCCCTGGCCCTCCTGACCGTAAGGGAGGGATCGTCGGAGAGGACGGTCCCCGCCCCCACCAGGATGGCATCCACCCTCGCCCTCAGTCGATGGAGCCTGTCCAGGTCCTCAGGGCAGGAGATCCTGCTATCGCCTTCCCTGGTGGCTATCTTCCCGTCCAGGGTCATGGCGGCGTTCATGATGACATAAGGGCGCCCCATCCTCCTCCTACACTTGCCCCGTCAGGTTTATATCAAAGGGGTCCCATTCTTCACGATGCTGAGGCTCTCCAAGCTCCAGGGTCTCAAGATCTACAACGACAGGGCCAGGTACGTGGGCTCGGTCGTGGACGTCCTGCTGAACGATGAGGAGGGGAAGGTGGTGGGGCTGGCGCTGGGCAGGAAGGGCAACACCGTCCTGTCCATTCCCTTCTCCCAGGTGCTGGCCATAGGGGACATCGTGCTGGCCAGGAGCGAGGCCCCCGCGACTACCTAGCCCTTCCCCGGGAAAGGGGGAGGGGAATGACGGTGACCTCCAGCCCGTCGAAGGTGGGATAGCTCTCCACCCAGAAGAAGCTGAGTCCCCTTTCCCTCTCGCACAGCTCCTCGGCCAGCTCGGGGGAGGTCTCCAGCCTTCCCTTCCTGCTGTTGACCGAGATCAGCTCGGGCGGTATTCCGTATCTCCTCCTCAGTCTCCTCCTCTCCCCCTCCAGCCTCTCCCTGGGGATGCCGGTGATGATGCCCTTGACCAGCAGACCGTCCGGCGTGATGGCCTCGTAGGGCCTGGCCACCCTCTCGGCCCTCCTCCTCAGGCGGTTCCTGAGCTGCACCCCATCCTTCAGACGGCTGGGACAGTAGTGGACGTTCAGCCCGGTGTTCTCGGAGGCCCACTCCAGCACCCTGAGGGCCAGCTCCTCGCTTCCCTTCACGGCCACGGAGGTGTCGGACTTGAGCCTGAAGCCCCTCCTCCTCAGCTCCTGGGCGTTGGTCTCGGAGAACTCCAGCTCGTTCAGGTTGACGAAGGAGCAGCCCGCCTCCTCCAGCTCCCCCAGCAGCCTGGTGAGGGTGCGGAAGCTTCCAGGCAGGGCGGGAAGCTCCACCCCGCAGTGAAGGCCCTCCTCCACGGCCCTCCTCACGGGCTCGGGGCTCCAGGTATGGAACCTTATCTCGTCCAGGCCCTCCTCCCTCAGCCTTCTGAGCTTCTCCCTGGGCAGCTCCAGGCAGTAAAGGTGAACGTGGTGGTCCTTCCCCAGCCCCTGCTTGAGCGCGCGGAGGTAGCGGAGGAGCCTCCTGAACCTGAGGGAGGGATCCCCTCCCGTGATCCCCGTCCCCAGGGCCCCCATGAGCTCCGCCTCCCTCAGCAGCTCCCTCGAGGAGCGGATGGGGCGCTCGTTGGCGTAGACCACGTCTTTTCCCTTGCGGAGGGAGGAAAGGGGACAGTAGAAGCAGGACCGCCTGCAGAGACCGGTGAGGAAGAGCACCAGCTTGGCCCCCCGCACGCAGAGCCTGCAGCCCTCGGGCATCTCCCCCACCAGGAAGGAACCGAAGCGGGTCCTCCGCACCCCCATCTTCCCAACCTTTTAAATCTCCCCGGCCCAGAAAAAATGGGATGCCCGTACCAGGTGTGGACATACAGATTCAGAACATCGTTCTTTCCGTGGTCTATGAGGGGGTCACCTTCAACCTGGAGAGGCTGGCGAAGGTGCTGGACAACGCCAGGTACGATCCGGAGGTCTTCCCCGGCATAGCCTACAAGTCGGAGGATCCTCCCGCTTCCTTCCTGATCTTCTCCTCCGGGAAGATGAACTGCGTGGGGGCCAGGAGCATGAGGGATGCCAGGCTCGCCATCAAGAAGCTCACCCAGAAGCTGAAGAAGGCGGGGGCCAAGATAAAGTCGGAGCCCAAGGTTCAGGTCCAGAACATCGTGGCCTCCTTCGACTTCAAGAGGGAGTTCGACCTGGAGAAGATCTCCAGGACCTACGAGAACACCGAGTACGAGCCGGAGGTCTTCCCAGGTCTGGTCTTCAGGCTGGAGAAGCCCAAGGCCGTGGTCCTCCTCTTCGTCTCCGGGAAGGGGGTGTGCGCCGGGGCCAGGACCATGAAGGACATAGAGGCGGCGGCCAGGACCATCACCAAAATCCTCAAGTAGGTTTTCCTAACGGGAGAGGATGCTGATCAGGGTAAGGGGGGGAAGCCCCCTTTCCGGCGAGCTCAGGCTTCCTCCCTCCAAGCTTTACACCCAGTTCCTCTCCGCGCTGGCCTTCCTGGGGGAGGGGAAGAGCGTGGTGAGGGGACCCCTCGCGGTGAAGGACACCCTCCCCCTCCTGAGGGAGCTGGAGAGGCTTGGCGCCACCCTCAGCCGCGGGCCGGGGGAGTGGACCATCTGGGGAACGGGCGGGGAGCCGAGGCCCAAGAGCAGCGTGCTGGAGGCGGGAAACTCCGGGACGGTCTTCGGAATGCTGGCGGGCCTGGCCACCCTCTGCTCCGGAACGATGGTGGTGACGGGAGATGCCCAACTCCGTCAGCGCCCCATGCCCTCCCTCCTCCGGCTGCTTCGGGCCTTGGGGGCGGAGGTCACCCCCGCGGGGGCCCGCCAGACTCCCCCCTTCATCGTCTTCGGAAAGGGAGGGGTGAGGGGGGCGGAGGTCGGGGAGGTGGGTCCACCGGAGCTCTTCACCCTCCTCCTCCTGGCCCCCCTGGCGGAGGGAGGGGTTGGGGCTAAGGTGGAGGGGGAGGGGGAGAGGATGGTGGAGATCCTGAGGAGGGCCGGAGCGGAGGTTTCGGGAAGGGTGAGGGTCAGGATCTCGGGGGGGCGCCTCAGGCCGGGGGTCCTCCGGGTTCCCTCCAGTCTCCACCTGGCCGCCCCCTTCGTGGTGGCCTCCCTCCTTCCCGGCTCCAAGGTGATTTTCAGGGGAGGGGAGGTGGAGGGGGCCTCCTTCCTCCGGCTCCTGCAGGAGATGGGGGTGGAGCCGGCAGGGGGGGGAGGAAGGTGGAGGTTCAGGGGGGAGCCGAGGGGGGCCAGGGTGGACCTGTCGGGGAGGGAGGAGCTCTTCCCCCTGGCGGCGGTGCTGGCCTGCCTGGCGGAGGGGAGGACGGTCTTCAGGGGGCTGTCCAGGGCCAGGGAGATGAAGTCCGATCGCCTCTCCCTCACGGTGGAGAACCTCAGGAGGATGGGGGCCAGGGTGAAGAGGGAGGGGGAGGGCTGGGTGGTGGAGGGGGGAAGGCTCAGGGGGGCCAAGGTGAGGGGAGGGAACGATTACGCGGTGGTGGCGGCCCTGGTGGTGGCGGGCCTGGCGGCGGAGGGGGAGACGCTGGTGGCGGAGGGGCCTTCGGCCCTGCGCTCCGCCTACTCCGGCTTCCTTTCGGAGTGGAGGAAGCTGGGGGCGGAGGTGGAGCTGGTGGAGACCCCGTAGGGTTAAAAGGGAGGGGGAAAAGGAGAGAGGATGGAGTATTTTGCCGGGACCATCGTGGGCCTAAGGACGGAGGAGGGGGCGGTGCTGGCCTCGGACACCAGGGCGGTGGGCTATTATCTGGTGCTCAGCAAGAGGGCCCGGAAGCTCTTCAGGCTGGAGGAGAGGATAGGGGGGGCCTTTTCCGGGAGCCCCGGGGACATCCAGAGCCTGGTGAGCCTGCTGCAGGCCGAGGCCAACCTTTACAGGATGGAGCACGGCAGGTCCATCTCCACCAGGGGACTGGCCCAGGTGGCCTCCAACCTCCTGCAGGGGAGGAGGTGGTTCCCCTACCTGGTGGAGGGAATTCTGTGCGGCTTTGAGGAGGAGGGACCCGTCCTCCTCACCCTGGACCCGGCGGGGGGGAGGGTGGAGGAGGAGGACTTCGCCAGCGGGGGGACGGGGGCCCAGGTGGCCTATGGGGTGCTCGAGAGGAACTACAGGAAGGGCCTGAGCCTGGAGGAGGGGAAGAGGCTGGCGGCCGAGGCCATCAGGACGGCCATAGAGAGGGACGTGGCCACGGGGGACAAGGTGGTGGTCTCGGTGGTGGACAGGGCGGGCTACAGGGAGCTCAGGGACGAGGAGGTGGACGCCCTGCTGACCCGCCCCTAACCTCCTCCAGCTTCCTAAGCACCTCCAGCAGGGCCCCCATCTCCCCCAGGATCTTCATGACCTCCTCATGAGTCCTTTCCCTCTCCAGTCTCTCCCCCAGCTCCTCCAGCTTCCTCCAGAGCCTCCCCTCCAGCCCCTCCGGGGG
>CAZDZG010000047.1:0-4887 GCA_964509845.1 Hadarchaeota archaeon (SeqCode)
TTTAGTGAACCGGGGGGAGGGAGGGAGAAATGAAGGTGCTTCCCCTGGCCTTCGACTCCCTGGGCGTCAGGAGCATGTGCACCCTGGTGGAAACGGGAAAACTCAGGCTCCTGCTGGATCCCGGGGTGGCGCTGGGGCCCACCAGGTACGGGCTGGGGCCCACCCCCGAGGAGTGGAGGGCGCTGGAGCTCTCCAGGGCCCTGATCATGGAGGTCGCGAAGAGAGCGGAGGTGGTGGCGGTCACCCACTACCACTACGACCACCATCCGTTTCCCGACGACCTGGAGATGTACCGGGCCTGCTTCGGCGGAAAGGTGGTGCTGGCCAAGGACAGGAAAAAGGACATCAACCCCTCGGGAAGGAAGAGAGGGGCCCTCTTCGAGGAGAGGGCGGCCCCGCTGGTCAAGAGGCTGGAGTGGGCGGACGGGAGGGAGTTCGAGGTGGGGGAGAGGATCCTGGTCTCCCCCCCCGTCTGGCACGGGGACGTGGGTAGCAGGGTGGGGAGGGTGGTGATGGTCCACGTGGAGAGGGGGGGCTTCCTCTTCGGCTCTGACGCCCAGGGCCTGGCGGATCCCGAGGCCCTGAAATGGGTGCTGGAGAGGAACCCTGAGTTCATGATCCTGGACGGGTATCCCACCCTCTTCGTGGGCTGGCGCATGAGCCAGGCGGCCTTCGAGGCCTCCAAGGAGAACCTAAAGAGGGCGGTGGGGGAGACCGACGCCGAGACCATCCTGCTGGACCACCACCTCCTCCGCGACCTGAGGTACCGGGAGAAGATGGAGGACGTCTTCTCCCTGGCCGAGCGGAAGGGAAAGAGGCTGGTGTCGGCCGCCGAGTTCCTGGGGCTGGAGAACCTCTTCCTGGAGGCCTGGAGGAAGGAACTGAGCGAGGGCAAAAGGAAGGTGGAGGTGGAGGGGTACTACCGGAGGCTCTGCGAGAAGGTGGAGATCCCATTTTCCTCCCTGGCGGGAAAGGGGAGGAGGGAGAGGAAGCTGGAGGAGGAATAGATGAAGCTGGACTGGATCGGGGTGGCCATCCTAGTCTTCCTGGCCAGGATGCTGCAAAACGGGATAGGAACCGTCCGGGACATCTGGGTCATCAGGGGTGAAAGGGGGAAGGCCGCCATCTGCAGCTTCACCGAGACCCTCCTTTGGATGATCGTCTTCTGCTGGGTGCTGAGGGACTTCTTCGACAGCCCCCTAAGCGCCCGCACCCTCCTGAACTTCCTGGCCTTCGCCGCGGGCTTTGCGGCAGGGACCTACGTGGGGGTCTGCATAGAGGAGAGGATGGCGGTGGGACACGTGACGGTGCAGATCATCTCGGCGAGGAGGGAAAAGGAGGTGGGGAGGATGCTGAGGGAGAGGGGCTTTCCCCTCACCACCATAAAGGGGAGGGGGAGGTACGGGCCCAGGACGATCTATCACTCCGTCATCCCGCGGAGGGAGCTGTCGTCCTTCCTGGATTCGGTGGAGAGGGAGGACCCTGAGGCCTTCATCACCATCATGGACGCCAAGAGCGTGAGGGGAGGGAGAGTCAGGATTAGGAGCTGAAGCTCCGGGATCCCGCTCGAACCTCCTTCCCGAGTTCGCTCTTCCCCGAAATACCTGGCATCTTGTACTGAAAGGGCACCCGCCCCAGGGCCTGAGGCTCAAGGGGAGGAGCCGAGCTTCCTCCTCTCCACCATGATGCAAACCCCGTGCAGCACCTCCAGCCCCCTCTCCCGACAGAAGGCCAGGGCCTCCTCCGACTCCGAGCCGGGCTGCATCCAGATCCTCCTTATGCCCAGCCTGGCGCACTCCCTCACCACCTCCCTCGTCACCTCGGGAGGGACCACCAGGTTCACCACGTCCGGCTTCTCCGGAAGGTCCTGCAGGCTGGGATAGCACTTATCCCCCAGGATCTCCTCCGCATGGGGGTTCACGGGGTAAACCCTGTAGCCGGCGGAGCGTAGGTCCCGGTAGACCCTGTATCCGTACTTGGAGGGATCCCGGCTGGCTCCCACCACCGCAAAAACGTTGCGCCTGTCCAGGAAGGCCTCGATCAGCTCCCTCACGGCTCTCCCTCCGCTACCACCCTGAGCCCCACCCTCCTTCCCCTTCCGTCGTAAACCGCCACATCCTCCTCCCCCCGGTAGGGAAAGCCCATGATCACCATCACCCTCCCCAGAAAGCGATTGAGGTCGGCGGGGGAGGGGGTGAGGTCTCCTGAGGGATGGGAGTGGGCCGTGCCCACCAGGGAGGGATCCAGGGGGAGGTGGTGGAGGGAGAAACTAACGAAGTCCCTGCCCCGCTGGGGGAAGGGGGGAAGGAGGAACTCGGTCACCTCCACCCTCTCCCCCTTCCTCCTCCCCCTCAGGAAGAAGAGGGTTTCCCTGGGGTGGAGCTCCCGGGCGCTCCCAAGCAGGGCCTCCAGCACCTCCCTCCTCACCACCAGCTCCATCCCCCACCCTGGAAGAGGGATAAGAAAAACCAACCTTTTATCCCGGGGAGAAAAAAACAAAAGATGGAGAACCAGCTCCCCCAGGTCTTCTCACCCCTGCCGGGGGAGAAAGTGGTGAGGGTTCTGAAGCCGGAGAGGCTGGCCTTCTTCGCCTATTTCCTGCTGGCGGGGGTCCTGCTGGGGCTGGGGCTGGTCCTCTCCCGCTTCTACCTTCCCCTGGGGGCCCTGTTCCTGGCCCTGGGGGCGGTGGGGTTCGTGGCCCTCCTCTTCTACTCCAGGGCCTTCACCTACTACCTCACGAACAAGAGGATCCTCCTCTACCGGAAGTTCATCACCATCTCCTCCAGGAACATCCAGTACGACGACCTCTCCGACGTGGTGGTGCAGCAGGGGATCCTGGGACGCCTCTTCGGCTTCGGGAACGTGATCCCCATCACCAAGTCGGGGCTGGGGCTGGGGATGTCGGGATGGCAGGCGGGAGGAGGCTGGAGGGCCGGAGGTTCCATCGTGGTGGGGGGACCCGTTTCGGGAGAAGTGATTCCCTTCGCCTCCCCCTCCACCTGCCTCTTCGGGGTAAGGAACCCCTTCGAGATCAAGGACCTGATCTTCAAGCATCAGGAGGAGTACGCGGAGGCCCCCTACCTGAAGAGGATCGCCAAGGCCGTGGAGAAGTCCACGGCACCGAAGGGTAAACACTGTCCCTCCTGCGGCTCCCCGGTGGGGGTGAAGGGGGCCCGCTACTGCCCCTCCTGCGGCAAGGAGCTCAAGGGCTAGAGCCCCCAGCTCACCTTCCGGAGGGGCACGAGCTTGAGGATGGGCGCCTCCCCCTCCTCCCAGGGATCCTGCCTGGCCCAGTCGAACCTCTCGTAGAACCTCTGCCTGATCCTCCTGAACTCCTCCCCCCTCTCCAGCACCTCCACCTTCCCCTGCACCATCACGGCCCGGTGGGGCCTGTAGGTGTCCACCACCAGCGCCGCCCTGGGGTTCTCCCTCACGTTCCTGTACTTCCTCGTGCCGTAGTCGGTGGCCACGTAGAACGCCCCTCCCTCGAATAGGTAGCAGACGGGGACCACGTGGGGAAGGCCGTCGGATCCCACCGTGGCCAGCCTCCCCACCTCGTTCCCCTCCAGGAACTCCCTTTCCTTCCTGCTGAACCTCATCGAGGAAAGGGGGAAACCGGGAAGAAATAGGTTACTTCCTCCTCCTGGAGGGCTCCACGTGAATCACCACGGAGGAGAGCTCGGGGATCTCGCGCTTCATCCTGCGCTCCACCCTGCTGGCCACCTCGTGCGCCTCCCTCACGCTGAGGGAGGGATCCACCTGGAGGTGCAGGTCCGCCTGGATCTTCGAGCCCACCCTCCTGGCCCTGCACCGGTGGTAGCCCCTCACCCCCGAGATCCCCAGACAGGCCCTCCTGACCCTGGAGGAGAAAGAGGGAGGGGCCGCCCCCATCAGCCCGTCCACCGCCTCCTTCCCCACCCTGAGGCCCCAGTAGAGGATCATGAAAGAGATCAGGGAGGCCACCAGCGCGTCCATCCAGAGGACCCCTGCCCTCACGAAGGCCAGGCCCAGCAGGGCCAGGAAGGCGGAGAGGGCGTCGGTGAGGGTGTGGTAGGCGTCCGCCACCACGGAGGGATGGCGCCGGGTCCTGCCCACCCTCAGCTTCCCGTACCCCAGCAGGGAGAAGGAGAGGAGGGCCACCCCCGCCACCGCGAAGAGCCAGGGGGAGGGCTCCCGGGGGGCTCCTCCCCTCAGGGCCAGGGTGAGGATCCTGACGGAGGCCACCATCAGGGCTCCCGCCAGCAGGAGGGTGACCAGGAGCTCGGCCTGCCCGTGGCCGTACTGGTGGTTCCTGTCCGCGGGCTTCCTGGAGAGGAGAAGCCCTCCCAGCACGCATAGGGAGGTGAAGGTGTCGAAGAGGGCGTCCAGACCCGCCGCCAGGAAGAGCAGGAAACCGGAGGAGAACCAGAGGCCCACCTCCACCGCCCCCAGAAGGGTGGTGAGGGTTATGGAGATCAGGGTGATCCTCTCGGCCGGCCTCACACCAAGGAGTTGGCTCACGCCCCTTTAGGGTTTTTCAAGTCCCCGGCTTCCGGAATAGAGTTCAGAGGAGGATCTCCAGGCCGACCCTCCCCTCCTCGTAGGCCTCGGGGAAGGGCTCGGCGATCCTCCCCTTGTGGGCCGTGCAGTGACAGGGGACGATCGGGTCCAGGCCCCTCAGCACCCCGTAGTCCTCGAAGTCGTGCATCCCTCCCACCACTCCCGCTATCCTCCCCCACCTGGAGACCACCGAGATCCTCCGGAGGCTGGGTGGGCGCAGCCCACGACACCACCCACCCCCTCCCCGTTTTGAGGGCCAGGGACTGCTCCTTGACCTCCCCTCCCAACTCCCCCGTCCGGATCCCATTGGCTATCCTCCCCGCCCCCCTCACCTGGTGGAGGCGGGAG
>CAZDZG010000048.1:0-4833 GCA_964509845.1 Hadarchaeota archaeon (SeqCode)
CCCACGGCCTCCAGGAACCTCTCCACTTCCTCGGCGGTGTTGTAGAGGTAGAGGGAGGCCCTGACCGAGCCAGGCCTTCCCAGGAGCTCCAGGTGGAGGGGCATGGCGCAGTGGTGCCCCGACCTCACCAGCACCCCCGAAGCATCAAGGAGGGAGGCCACCTCGTGGGGATCCATCCCCTCCACGTTGAAGGAGACGATCCCTCCCCTCTCCTCCTCGGGCGGGGGACCGTACACCTCCAGGCCCTCAAGCCCCCACAACCCCTCCAGCATCCGACGGGTCAGGGCCTCCTCGTGCCTCCTGATGTTCTCCAGCCCCACCCTCCTCAGGTACCTCACCGCTTCCCCCAGCCCCACCGCCTCGGCTATGGGAGGGGTTCCCCCCTCCAGCCCGGCCGGGGGCTCGAGGAACTCGTGGCCCCCGCTCGTCACCTCCCTCACCGTCCCCCCTCCGGGACACAGGGGGGAGAGCCTCTCCAGCTCCTCCCTCCTCCCGTACAGCACCCCTATCCCAGTGGGCCCCAGCATCTTGTGTCCCGAGAAGGCCAGGAAGGTACAGCCCAGTTTTCGCACGTCCACCTCCCGGTGGGGAACCGACTGGGCCCCGTCCACCACCAGCCAGGCCCCGTGCTCCGAGGCCACCTCCGCCACCTCCTCCACCGGGGAAAGGGTTCCCAGCACGTTGGAGAGGTGGGTGAGGGCCACCACGGCGGTGCGGTCATCCACCGCCCTCTCGAACTCCCCCGGATCCAGCCTACCCTCCCGGTCCGGTCTAACCACCCTCACCTCCACCCCCGGCCTCCTCCAGGGGAGGAGGTTGGAGTGGTGCTCCAGCAGGGTGGTGACCACGTTCTCCCCCTTCCTCCATTCCCTCCCCGCGGCCACCAGGCTCAGGGCCTCCGTGGTGTTCTTGGTGAACACGATCTCCCCGGCGGAGGCCCCTATCAGCCCCGCCACCTCCCTCCTGGCGGCCTCGAACTCCTCCGTGGCCCTCACGGAGAGCCGGTGCACCCCCCTCTCCACGTTGGCCCGGTACTCCCGGTAGAACTCCAGCATCTTCTCCAGGACGGGCTCCGGCGTCAGGCTGCTGGCGGCGCTGTCCAGGTAGATCAGGCCCTTCCGCAGGATGGGGAAGTCTGCCCTTATCCTCTCCGCGTCCGTCCCCTCACCTCCCCCCGGGCCAGTCTCCTGAGGGCCCGGGAAGCCTCCTCCTTTCCTCCTTCCAGCAGGGAGAGGAGGACCTCCCCCTCCTCCCCCGCCTCTCCCCCTTCCTCCCATCCCTCCACGCAGGCCCCGCACTCCCCGGAGGCGCAGCGGAGGGAGGGCCCGCCACAGACCCCGCAGGGAAAGGCCCCCCAGGCCAGGCGGTAGACCGGGCCCGCGATCCTCAGGGCCTCTTCCCTATCCAGGTGCCCCTGGATCCTGATCTTGCCGTTCCGGAAGAGGGTGACCCTCCCCTTCCCCCACCAGCACCTCACCACTCCCAGGGTGGCGCTGTACCTGGGCTCGGTGGAGAGGGGGCGGGAGAGCTCGAAGAGGGCACGCAGGGTGGGAAAGTCCAGCTGGAGGGGCTCCGCCGGCTCCATCTCCCAGATCGTCTCCCCCGTGGCGCAGGGGCGGGAATCCCGCAGCAGGAACCTGCCAAGGGAGAGGAGCTCCGGCAGCTCCATCCCCCGGGAAACGAGGCAGTCCCCCCTGAGCCTGGGGAGTTCCATCCCCTGAAGTAATCCGGGGGCTTATATATCGGAAGCCCGCTGCGAGCGGCAAAAACAAGGGATATATCCTTACCCGGGCTGGGGTGAAGATGGAGGAGCTGAGGAAGAAGATTGCGGAGCTGAAGGAGAGGAAGAGGGCCGTGATCCTGGCCCACAACTACCAGCTTCCGGAGGTCCAGGAGGTGGCGGACTTCGTGGGGGATTCGCTGGAGCTGGCCAGGGCCTCCTCCAGGGTGGAGGCGGACCTCATCGTCTTCGCCGGGGTGGATTTCATGGCCGAAACCGCCCACCTGCTGAACCCGGAGAAGAGGGTGGTGATACCGGATCCCGAGGCCAGGTGCCCCATGGCCTCCCAGCTCCCCGCCGGCCTGGTGAGGGAGGCCAGGGCTAAGCATCCCGGGGCGGCCGTGGTGTTGTACGTCAACACCCTGGCGGAGGCCAAGGCGGAATCGGACGTGGCCTGCACCTCCGCCAACGCTCCCCAGATCGTCAACGCCCTGGAGGAGGAGACCATCCTCTTCGGCCCCGACCGCAACCTGGCCTGGTTTGTGCAGCAGCGCACCGGGAAGAGGGTCATCCCCCTCCCCGAGAACGGGCACTGCTACGTGCACAAACTCTTCACCCCTTTCGATATCCTGACCCTGAAGGAGAGGTACCCGGACGCGGAGGTGCTGGTCCACCCGGAATGCGATCCCGAGGTCCAGCGTCTGGCCACCCATCTGTGCAGCACCAGCCAGATGCTGAGGAGGGCGAAGGCCTCCCCTTCCCGCAGGTTCATCGTGGCCACGGAGGTGGGGATGACCTACAGGCTGAAGAAGGAGAACCCCGACAAGGAGTTCATCCCCGCCCTCCCCACCGCCATCTGCCAGCAGATGAAGAAGCACAACCTGGAGAAGGTCTACCTGGCCCTGAGGGACGAGAGGTACCCGGTGAGGGTGCCGGAGGAGATCGCCGGAAGGGCCAGGAGGACCATAGAGCGCATGCTGGAGCTCTCGGGGAAGGCCACCCACGACTAGGGAGAGGATGAGGGCCAGGAGGAAGGTGCTGAGGCTGGACCTGGAGAAGGGGAAGGGCGAGTGGGAGGAGGACCTGGTGGCGGCGGACCGCTCCGTCCTCCTGGTGGTTAACGGCTCCCCCCTCACCGTCCTCCCCTCCAGCCCCAGGAACCTGAGGGAGCTGGCCCTGGGTCACCTCTTCGGAGAGGGGATGATCTCCTCCCCGGAGGAGGTGGAGGGGGTGAGGGTGAAGGGGGAGAGGGTGGAGGTGAGGGTGAGGGGGGAGAGGAGGACGGAGGCCCTGGATCCGGTGGAGCTGGCGGGGAGGCTGCCGCGCCCTCCCCCCACCACCTTCGACCCCTCCGTCCTGCTCAGTCCCTTCCGCTCCCTCCTCCCCCGCTCCCCGATCTTCCGGAGCACGGGGGGAACCCACGTGGCCGCCCTGGTGACCAGGGAGGGGGAGGTGGTGGCCAGGATGGAGGACGTGAGCAGGCACGGGGCGGTGGACAAGGTGCTGGGAAAGGCCCTGCTGCTGGGGACGGACTTCTCCTCCACCTTCCTGGCCCTGAGCGGGAGGGTGGCGGGGGAGGTGGTGGTGAAGGCCCTGAGGGCCGGGATCCCCCTGGTGGCCTCCAAGGCCGCCCCCCTCCTCTCCGGGATTCTGGCGGCCGAGGCGGGGGGCCTCACCCTGGTCTGCTTCGCCAGGGGCTCCAGGCTGAACGTGTACACCCACCCGGAGAGGGTCGGGGGAACCCGGGGGAAGGAGCTCTAGGTTAGCTTCTCCGGCGGAGGTCCCGATGCCTCACGAAATTCAATCCCGATCCGGACCGAGGGTTTTTTCAATTTTTGACTGGGGCCAGTTTGACGGGATTGGGTGGTCCCGCGGGTCAGACGAAATCCAGAATATCCCTCACCTCTGCCCCTTCCGCCCTCACCTTTCTCTTGTCAGGAACGAAAAGGATTTTCCGCTTCGCCCCGAGCCTCTCCAACCTCTCGACGGCCTCCCCCACCTCTCCTCCCCCCAGCTCCTCCCTCCACTTGACCTCCAGGGCGATTTCGGGTTTCTTGAAGCGGAGCAAGCAACCGTCCACCTCGAAGTCTTTCTCCTCCGCTACGCTCTCCTCCAGCCCGAAGCTTTTGGCCAGCAGCTCCCTCACCGAATCCTCAACCACCCTCGGCATCATCTCCCCCACGAGCCTCTCCATCTCCCTCTCGGTGGGCATCCTTTCCGAAAGGTTGTATTTCTCATCCGCGTAGTAGAAAATCCTCAGCAGGGGCGAAGTGTGCTTGTATATGAACTTCTTCTTGCCGTAAACCCGGAGCTTCTTGAGGATTCCAAATTTCACCAGGTTGGTCAGGTACTGCTGGATCAGACTCGGGTCGTCCTTCTTCAGTAGGCCCAGGGAGAAAAGGTGGCTTGAGATTTCGCTCGAGACCGTTTTGCCCCCCGCCACCGCCCTGAGGATGCCCTCGTAAATGGCCGAGAGCGTCCTCTCCTCCTCGGAGAAGATCTCGCCCACCAGGGCCGGGATGGTGCGGATGGAGTGGGCTATCACCCTGCCCATGAGCCTTCTAGGAGGCTCAACGGGATCGTAGTAGTCTATGGCCAGGGGCTCCCTCAGGAGCACCCCCATTTCGGTCAGAACCTTCCTGTCGGAGATGGTTTTTGCCAGGGCCCTCACCGTGTCGTCAAGATCCATCAGGCCCACCGGAAACTCCGCAAACAGGCCCAGAACGGGGGAGCGTGAGGCCAGCAGGGACCCGGATAGGAAAAGGGTGGAGGAGATGAGGATCAACCTCCCCCCCCTCCCCACCGAATGGATGAAGTCGAGGAAGTCCTCCCCCAACCTGTGGAACTCATCCACCACGACCGTTTTTCCCTCAGGCAGGGCCCGCCCGAGCAGGGTCGTCAGGGTTCTGTAATCTATGACGGCCCCGTCCCTCTTCGAGATTATGGATCTGTCCCTCTTGACGAAGAAGTATTCGTCGTAATCCAGAAAATTCTCGACCAGAAAGGTTTTTCCGGTCTTCCTCCTCCCGAACACCAGGAGCCACTTCTTTATGGCCCTAAGGCTCTCGATTTCCTTCCTCCTGACGACTATCGGTCTTCCTTCGATAACCATC
>CAZDZG010000049.1:0-4818 GCA_964509845.1 Hadarchaeota archaeon (SeqCode)
AAAAAGGAGCGATTGTTTTATAAAGGAAGGAGTTTGAAGTTGAGGATGTTCAAAATCCTCTCCAAGGAGTCTCTCTGTTCCACCGTGGCCAGGTTCGAGATCGAGGCCCCCCTCATCGCCAGGAAGGCCCAGCCCGGCCAGTTCGTGATCGTGAGGATAGACGAGAGGGGGGAGAGGATACCCCTCACCCTGAACGACTGGTCCCCCGAGAGGGGAACCATCACGCTGGTGGCGCTGGAGGCAGGGGCCACCACGAAGAGGCTGAACTCCCTGAAGGCCGGGGACTACCTGGCCGATGTGGTGGGTCCGCTGGGGAGGCCGGCGGAGATAGGGAGGTACGGGACGGTGGCCTGTGTGGGGGGAGGGGTGGGGATAGCCTGCATCTATCCGGAGGTGAGGGCCTTCAAGGCCGCCGGCAACCACGTGATCTCCATCATAGGGGCCAGGACGAAGGAGCTGCTCATCTTCGAGGAGGAAATAAGGAGGTTCAGCGACGAGCTCCACGTCACCACGGACGACGGCTCCTACGGAAGGAAGGGAGTGGTGAGCGACGTGCTGAGGGAGCTCCTGGAGAAGGGAAGGAAGATCGACCTGGTGGTGGCGGTGGGGCCCGTACCCATGATGAGGGCGGTGGCGGAGGTCACCAGGCCCTACGGGGTGAGGACGGTGGTGAGCCTGAACCCCATCATGGTGGACGGGACGGGGATGTGCGGGAGCTGCAGGGTGGAGGTGGGGGGGAAGACCAGGTTCGCCTGCGTGGACGGCCCGGAGTTCGATGCCCACCAGGTGGACTTCGATCTGCTGGCGGCCAGGAACCGCCGGTACCTGGAGGAGGAGAGGATGGCCCTGGAGAGGCTCGGGAGGGGAAGGTAGTGGCGACGCGGATCGTGCCCAGGAAGTACCCGATGCCCGAGCAGGACCCGAAGGTGAGGATAAGGAACTTCAACGAGGTCCCGCTGGGGCAGGATCCCGAGACGGTGAAGCTGGAGGCGGCCAGGTGCCTGCAGTGCAAGCCCCCGAAGGGGAAGACCGTCCCCCCCTGCGTGGAGGGATGTCCGGTGGGGGTGGACATCCCGGGCTTCCTGGCCCTGGCCAGGGAGGGGAGGTTCGAGGAGGCCATCGCCCTGATCAAGGAGAAGAACGCCCTTCCTGCCATCTGCGGGAGGGTCTGCCCGTACGAGAACCAGTGCGAGGGGGCCTGCACCCTCGGTAAGAAGTACGAGCCGGTGGGGATAGGGAGGGTGGAGCGCTTCCTGGCGGACTGGGAGAGGGCAAGGGGCTTCAGGATTCCCCCGCGCCCCGCCCCCACGGGGAAGAGGGTGGCGGTGGTGGGCTCGGGACCGGCGGGCCTCACGGCAGCAGCGGACCTGGCCAGAAGGGGGCACTCGGTGACCATCTTCGAGGCCCTGCATGCCCCGGGCGGGGTGCTGATCTACGGGATCCCGGAGTTCAGGCTGCCCAAGGAGATCGTGAGGGCGGAGGTGGAGTACGTGAAGAGCCTGGGGGTGGAGATAAAGGTGGATGTGGTGGTGGGGAAGACCGTCACCCTGGAGGAGCTGAGGCAGGAGTACGATGCGGTCTTCGTGGCCACGGGGGCGGGTCTGCCCAACTTCATGAGGATACCCGGGGAGAACCTGAACGGGATCTACTCCGCCAACGAGTTCCTCACCCGCACCAACCTGATGAAGGCCTATCTCTTCCCCGAATACGAGACCCCCATCAGGGTGGGGAAGAGGGTGGCAACCATAGGGGCGGGGAACGTGGCCATGGACTGCGCCAGGACCGCCCTGAGGCTGGGGGCGGAGGAGTCCTACATCATCTACAGGCGCTCCAGGGCGGAGATGCCGGCCAGGAAGGAGGAGATCCAGAGGGCGGAGGAGGAGGGGGTGAAGTTCCTGTTCCTCACCCTCCCCAAGAGGTACCTGGGGGACGAGAGGGGATGGGTGAGGGAGGTGGAGTGCGTGAGGATGCGGCTGGGGGAGCCGGACGAGTCGGGGAGGAGGAGGCCGGTGGAGATTCCGGGATCGGAGTTCAGGATGGAGGTGGACACGGTGGTGGTGGCCATCGGGCAGAGCCCCAACCCCCTCATCCCCGCCACCACCCCTGGCCTGAAGACCAGCAGGTGGGGGACCATCCTGGTGGACGAGGAGGGGAGGACCTCCCTGGAGGGGGTCTGGGCGGGGGGGGACATCACCACCGGGGAGGCGACGGTGATCCTGGCCATGGGGGCCGGGAAGAGGGCGGCGGCCTCCATCCACGAGTACCTGTGCGGCAAGCCCTGGCCCTCCGACTGGAGACCCGTCAACGGCTAGGGAGACCTTTTTAAGGGGGGGAGGGAATAAGGGGAAGGGAGGATTTTGGGGCAGATTCTGGCCAGCCGGCTCCGGGGCATGACGGTGGTGACGGACCGGGGCCTGAACCTGGGCAAGCTCTCCGACCTGATGATAGATGAGAACACCGGCGCCATCCTCTCCCTGGTGATAAAGCCCGCGGAGAAGGGAATGCTGGACAACCTGCCCAAGGACGACCGGGGCCTCCCCATGATCTCCTACAGCTCCGTCATAGCCATCAAGGAGCTCATCGTGGTGAACGAGAGGGTGCTGGCCATCCACCACATGAAGGCGTCCACTACGGGGGTTCCCCCGGCGGGCGTGCCGAGTACACCTCCCTCCCCCGGGACCGCCCCGGTGGGGTCGGAAGCTCCGGGACAGGGGTCCGCTCCCGCCTAGTTACCAGCCCACGTAGAGGCGGGAGGCGAGCTCGGGGGGAAGGCCCGCCTTCCTTATCCCTTCCGCCGCCCTGTCGATGTCGTACTCCACCCTCCTGAACTCCACCTCCACCTCCCCCCCCTTCAGGGTGAGCACCAGGTAGCTGGCCCTGGGGTCCCCGTCCCTGGGCTGTCCCACCCCTCCCGGGTTCAGCACCAGCTTCCCCTGGATCATCCTCTGCATGGGAACGTGGGTGTGGCCCAGCAGGATCACCTGGGCCTCCACCCCCCTCACCAGCTCCAGCAACAGGCGCTGGGGAAGATCGGGGAAGACGTATTCGAAGAGGGGATCGCGGGGGGAGCCGTGCACCAGGTAGATCCTCACCCCCTCCCTGGTCAGCCTGAGCTCCTCGGGGAGGGAGCGGAGGTAGCGGCGGTTGGTTTCGGTGAGTCTCTCCCCGGTCCAGAGGGCGGCCCTCCTGGCGGAGGGGTTGAACCACTCCACCTCCCCCGTCACCGCCGCGTAGTCGTGGTTGCCCATCACGCAGGGGACCTTCCTGGAGCGCAGGAGGTCCACCACCTCGTTGGGCTGGGAGCCGTAGCCCACCAGGTCGCCGGCGCAGAGGAGCTCGTCCACCCTTCCCAGGTCGTCCAGCACCGCCTCCAGGGCGGGGAGGTTGGAGTGGATGTCGGAGATCACCGCGATCCTCACCCCCCCACCTCCCTGCACATGTAGGGTCCCTCCCTCCTGTACCCCAGCCTCCGGTAGTACTCCCTCACCCCTATCCCGGAGAGCACCGCCACCTTTTCCCTCCCCTCCTCCTCCGCCAGGCGCTCCGCCTCCCTCAGGAGGGACCTCCCCAGTCCCCGGTGCTGCCAGGCCCCCTCCGGGGCCCTCTCCCCCACCGGGACCAGGGGGCCGTAGACGTGCAGCTCCCTCACCACCGCCGCCCCCTCCAGCTCGGGACGGTGGGGGCGGGAGGGAAGCCTGAGCCTGAGGAGGGCCACCAGCACGTCCCTCTCCGGCTCCTCCCAGGAGAGGAAGAGCTCCCTGCCCCCCGAGGCCCTGTACTCCCTGAGCACCAGCACCAGCTCCTCCCTTCCCAGCTCTCCCCTGAAGCGCCCCACCTCCCTGCACCTGATGCACCTGCACCTGAGGCCCAGGGAGGCCATCCGTTGCTGGACCAGGGCCCTCAGGTCCCCCCTCTCCGGGCCCGCGGAGGGGAGGTTGACCGGGATGTCCCTCTGCACGCGCTGGATCCTCACCCAGGGCGGGACCAGGGTCTTGATCCTCACCAGCAGGTCCACCAGCTCCTCCAGCGAATAGGGTCGGTACTCCCCCCTCCTCCACCTCTCGTGCAGCCCCGTTCCCGGCATCACCAGGGTGGGGTAGAGCTTCACCGCGTCGGGCCTGAACCTCTCGTCCTCGAAGACCCTCCTGCAGTTCTCCAGGTCCCTGGCCGGGTCGGAGCCCGGGAGGCCCAGCATGAGGTGGTAGACCACGGCCATCCCGGCATCCCTGGCCACGCGGGTGGCCTCCTCCACCTCCCTCACCCCGTGTCCCCTTCCGGCCTCCCCCAGCAGCTCCTCGTCCACCGCCTGCACCCCCAGCTCCACCCTGGTGGCCCCCAGCTCCAGCATCAGGTCCACCTCCTCCTCCCCGCACCAGTCCGGCCTGGTCTCCAGGCCCAGGTCGCTCACCCTCACCCTCGCCCGCTCGGCCTCGGCCTGGGCCTCCTCCAGCGTGGCGTGGCGGGAGCCCGTGAGGGCGTCCAGGCACTCCTTCACGAACCACCTCAGATACTCCCGGGGATAGGAGGTGAGGGTTCCCCCGAAGAGGAGGAGCTCCACCTTGTCCACCCTGTGCCCTATCTCCTCCAGCTGCTCCATCCTGCTCCTCACCTGGAGGAAGGGATCGTAGCCGCACTGGAGGGCCCTGGCGGAGGCGGGCTC
Source organism: Hadarchaeota archaeon (SeqCode) (assembly GCA_964509845.1). Lineage (GTDB taxonomy): Archaea > Hadarchaeota > Hadarchaeia > Hadarchaeales > WYZ-LMO6 > WYZ-LMO6. The sequence goes on from CAZDZG010000049.1 coordinate 4,661, forward strand.
CCTTCCCGTGTAGGACTGGGGGGTCCCCTCCTCCGGCCCTCCCGGGCAGTACACGCACCTGCCGTGGGGGCAGGGGCGGGGCTCCACCATGGCGGTGATCACGCACACCCCGCTAAGGCTGCGCACGGGCTTCTTCACCCGGAGGGCGCTCATCTCCC
>CAZDZG010000050.1:0-4712 GCA_964509845.1 Hadarchaeota archaeon (SeqCode)
CTCGAACCTCCTCCCGGTCCTCTTCACCCTCTCCCCGAACCTCCTGGTGAGCTCCTTGGCCGCCCTCCTGATTCCCTCCCCCACCAGCCTGCAGAGCTCGTTTTCCCCGTAGGCCACTCCCTTGGCCAGCCTCGCCAGGAGCTCCGCGTTCCTCCCGGAATCCGAGGGGTCGAAGGAGAGGGGATCGAAGGAGGGCACCCCCTCCAGCCCGAGTTCCCTGGGCTCCAGCAGCCCGGCGTGCAGGCACTCGAAGATCCAGGCGCAGGTGTTCCCGAACTCGATGGCGTCGAAGCCCAGGGAGTCCACCGTGTAGACAGCCCTCTCGGCGGCCCTCTGGTCGAAGATCCCGCAGTTGGGGCCGTTGGCCTCGTAGGGCTCGTAGTCCTTCTTGTACCTCCCCCTAACCTTCTTGCACACCCCCGGGCAGGGCTCCCCGCAGTTCTTCCAGACCTTCACCCTCACCCAGGGCCTGGAGGTGAGGGAGGGGAGCTCCAAGGAGGGACGGAGGTGCTTTTTGGAGGTGATCTCCCGGTCGAACTGGCTGAGGTACCTCCCCCTGATCAGCCTTTCGTAGAGCTCCAGCCTCTTCTCCCTAGGCAGGTTCACCGTGCTCCAGTTGAACATGATCGCCATCTCCCTGAGCACGAAGTAGTTCACTCCGAAGGTTCCTCCGGATCCCACCGCCTCGTCATACCTGTATTTGATGGTGGCCTCGGAGGCCACCTTCATCATGCCCTTGCCCACCAGCCTTCTGAAGAGCTCATCCGCCTCCCTCGGATTCGCGAGATCCACCCCGGGGAACCTCCTCCACTCGTTCCTCCCCCCCACCAGCAGGGCCACCACCCCGTGGGCCCTGGCCATCACCGAGCCGGGTCCTCCCCTGGCCGCCCAGTCCTCCGCCCCCGGCTCGGCCTTTCCCCCCTTCACGGAGGAGGAGAAGACCCCTCCCAGGTTGGTGTGGAGGGAGGCTGGCCCCACGCAGAGCACGCGGTGGTCCAGCGGGCTTCCCCTCTCCTCGTACCACTCCGCGAACTCCTCCAGCAGGAACTTCTCCAGGGCGTAGACCCCCTCCTCCCCCCCGTATCCCCTGTAGATCCCCAGCAGCTCCTCCTTGGGAATCTCCCTGAACCTCACCTCCAGCCCGGAGGGGGTGCCCTTCAGGGCCACCACCAGGGGTTCCTCCGACCTCCCTTCCACCGTGAGGTAGTCCACCCCTAGGTGGCGGAAGGCATAGGCCGCCCCCCCTATGGTGGAGAAGAAGAAGCCCTCCCAGAGGGGGGAGCGGAAGCAGAGGGTGAGGCGGTGGGTTCCGGGCACGCAGCTCCCAGCCAGCTTTCCCATCCCCAGGCAAAGCACGTTGTGCTCGTCGTAGGGGGAATAGGCGTAGCTGCGGTAGAGGTTCAGGTGGCAGTGAAGGCCCCAGTCCACGGGTCCCAGGATTTCCGGGTCTCTGAACTTCGAGAGGCGGAGCTCCCTCCTGTTCACGTTCAGGAAGGCCACGCGGTTCTCCGTTCAACCACCTGCGGCAGGGGGGAGGATCATCAGGAGGTCCCCTTCCTTCACCTCCGTCTCCTCCCCTCTAAGGAGCTTCACGTTTCTGCCGTTGAGGAGGAAGATGAAGGAGGGAAGGAGCCTTCCGTCTCCCCCCAGGGCCCCCAGCTCCTCCAGCTCCCTCCGGAACCTCCTCTCGAACTCCCTCAGGACCTCCCCCACCGTCCTACCCTCCACCTCCGTCTCCCCTATCCTCTCCGTGAGGACCAGCCCCGGCTTCACCCTCACCCTGGGCACCCCAAACTTTGGGAGCCGGGGATTTTATGGAATTTGGTTGGCGCCTTTTCAAGCCCAGAGTTCTGGGTAAGAGGGGGTGGTTGGGGAAGGGACAGGGGATTGTGTGGCAATCCTAGAGGTATAACCCAAGGTGGTCGATTTTTATAGGTGGAAGGTGAAGAGGAGAGGATGACGATATCCAGGGACGAGCTGGTGGAGCTCTTCAAGGAGGCCCCCAAGGAATCCTTCGAGCTCCTGCTGAGGAACCTCAGGATAAGGGAGTGCCTTCAGCGCCTTCACGCCAAGCACCTGGCGGGAATGAAGCTCTCCTACGACGAGGACTTCGAGAGGATCTTCCAGGAGTTCTTCCGCTTCTTCTTCCGCCCCTTGGAGATCGCCATCCAGGGGGTCCAGCAGCTCAGGTTTCTCTTCCTCGCCTTCGACCTGGAGCTGGCGGAGGCCCAGAGCGAAACCATGAGGGCCTACGGGGACTTCCTGAGGAGCTGGTTCGACCACCTCAGGCTCACCTACGAGATGATGCTGGGGAGGGTACTGCCCTCCTCCGGTGCCGACATCCTGAGGGAGTTCATAAGGAGCTACAGGAGGAAGATAGAGAGCCGGGGGTTGGAGCTGGGTTATCCCACCGAGTACCCCTTCCTCCTTCCCAAGACCGTTCTCGTCAATCTGGACAGGGCCGTCGAGCACTGGGAGAGGTTCTCCGAGGCCTTCGGGGAGTACAAGAAGCTGATAAGGGGGGCGTACGTGGAGGCGGCGGAGGGTTTCATGGCGGAGGTCAACCAGCGCAGGGTGGAGAGCCCACAGGAGTTTTTCGCCACCTTCTCCGAGTTTGAGGCCCGGTCCTTCGACTCCTTGCTGAAGTCCCCCCGATACCTCGAGGTCCAGAAGTCGATGATGGAGAACATGATGGATTACATCTACTTCTACCGCAGGTTCCTGGAGGAGATGCTGGAGTCGAACCCGGTCAGCCCCTTCGCCACCATCTCCATGCAGGACGAGGCCTTCAGGAGGATACTGGATCTCAAGAGGAGGGTGGAGGAGCTGGAAAGGAGGGTGTCGCGGCTGGAGGCGGGATCGGGTGATCGTGGAAAAGATTAAAGGCCTGAAGCCCGGCAGCTGCCCCTACGAGACGGTCTACGAGGACTGGCTGTTCAAGCTGTACAGGTTCAAGGGGGAGGTGGGGCACAGGACGCCCGTGCTGATAAGCTACGCCTTCATCAACCGCCCCACCGTCCTGGATTTGCACGAGTCTGTGAGCGTGATAAAGCTGCTCCTGCAGGCCCGCCTGGACACCTGGATGATAGACTGGGGCTACCCCACCCTCGCCGACCGCCACCTCAGGCTGGACGACTACGTGGACTTCCTGGATGTCTGCGTTGATAGGGTGAGGAGAGAAAGGGGCGTGGAGTCCCTGACCCTCTGGGGCTACTGCCTGGGGACCACCCTGGCCGTGATCTATTCCTCCCTCTTCCCCGAGAAGGTGAGGAACCTGGTCATACAGACACCCCCCGTGAACTTTGACACCCAGAACACCCTGGCCGTTTGGGCCAAGAACACAGACCCCGTCAAGGTCTCGAGGGCCCTCTTCAACGTCTCCGGTGACTTCCTTAACCTTTCCTTCCTCCTCGTCGACCCGGTGAGGCTGGTGGTGGGGAAGTATCAGGCCCTCCTGGACAGCCTGGGGGATGAGAAGAGCGTCAAGGACTTCTTCTACATGGACCACTGGATCTTCGATTCACCCGCCGTTCCGGGGAAGGTTTTCGAGGAGTACATCACCAGGTGGTACCACAGGAACGAGATAATACGGGGGGAGTTCACGGTGAAGGGAAGGAGGGTGGACCTGGGCAACATAAGGATGCCCGTCCTCGTCCTCGCGGCCTCCAAGGACCACATCACCCCCCCCGAGTGCGTCCTTCCCTTCTTCGAGACCATACCCTCCCAGGACAAGAAGATGCTCCTCTCGGACAAGGGCCACATCGGCCTCACCGTGAGCCGCTCCTCTCACCAGAAGATATGGCCGGAGGCGATAAGGTGGGTGGTGGAGAGGTCGGATTGAGGGAGCTTTCCAAGATCTACTCCGAGGCGGGAGGGGAGCTCAAGGAGTTCGAGAAGTTCAAAGGGGAGTTCGAGGTGGGAGCCAGGATCACCTACGAGAAGAGGCTGACCGAGGCGGATGTGGCCCTCTTCGGCCTGGTCTCAGGGGACCTGAATCCCGTGCACTTCGACGAGGAGGTGGCCTCCAAGACAAGGTTCGGGGGAAGGGTGGTTCACGGGATGCTGACCACGAGCCTGGTGTCGGCGGCCGTGGCCAGGATCCCTGGCACCGTGGTCCTGCTGGAGGACAGCTTCAGGTACACGGCGCCGGTGAGGATAGGGGACACGGTAAGGGTGGAGGGGATCATCAGCGAGAAGGAGAGGAACCGCTACAAAATCGACGTTAAGTGCTGGGTGGGGGAAAGGGTGGTGGCGGAGGGATACGTAAAAATATTGATCTGGTGAGGGGTTACTGGGTCTTCTGGGTTTTGGCCATCTCCAGGAACTTGTTGAAAACCTCGTCCTGCTGCTTCTCGAAACTCTCCAGGAGCTTCTTGAAGTTCTCGAAGACCCTCCCCTGGGACTCCAGGTAGGTCTCCACGGTTTTCTTCATGCTCTCGTAGACCTCGGCGGGAAGCAGGGGACGCATGTAGAGCTCGTACAGGTTCACGTAGCTGTCCATGGCCACCTTCATCATGTCCAGCGTGGTCCTGGCCACCGAGAAACCCATCTTGTAGAAGCCCCTCACCATCTCCAGGTAGTCCTTGAGCTCCATGGTCATCGGGTCCCTTTCTTTCAGGATCTTTATAAGGCTTTCTGTTCACCGCTACCTTTCCCTAGGCCTTTATCCCCCTATGGCCACCGGGAGGATTCTCAGCCTGTCGCCTTCCCCC
>CAZDZG010000051.1:0-4640 GCA_964509845.1 Hadarchaeota archaeon (SeqCode)
CTCCCCTCTTGTACATCTGGGGGTCCTGGAGGGCGAAGGGGTCGGCCCCGAAGGTCCTCTGCATGATGGAATAGAGAGGCCTATCCTTCTCCACCTCCAGATACTTCTTGGAGAGGGCGTAGAGCTCCCTTACGTACTCCCTCTCCCTTGCCTCAAGCTGTCCGGCCCTCTCATCGAGGACCTTCTTTCTCTCCACGGTCAAAGTTAGGAAGAATAGATACAAAAAGCTTACTCCACGGGTAGCTTGTAGGGGGTAGTGCCCAGAAGGATCAGCTTGCCCTCCTGCCCCAGCTTCCTGTCCGCCAGGCAGGAATAGTGCAGGAGGTTCTCTCCCGAGCCGTCGTAGCCCTCCTCCACCATGATCTCCATCTTCTCTCTGGTCAGGTCCACGGGCCAGACCTGCCCCTCCTTCCAGTCTATCTCGGGGAAATCGCTGGGCTTCAGCCACTCTATGGTGGGGTCGAAGAGCCACTTCAGCCTGGGGACCTCGTTGTAAGGCGGGATTCTTCCCGTCTTGCGATCCACCCCTCCCTCCGACTCCAGCAGCTCCCAATACTCCTTCGGGAGCTTGTCCGGGTTGGCGAAGATGTCCCTTATGTTCACCTCCCTGTAAACGGGGGCGGGGAGGGCGGTGAAGAAGGCCTTGGGCGGGGGAATGCCCTCGTCGTAGGGTATGGCCAGACCCTTGAACGCCTTACCCTTCAGGTAGAGCTCCCTCATCTGGTGTAGCATGGGGGTCTTTTTCTCGGGGGTGATCACCTTGTTTATGGCATCGCACACCAGGCCCTTGGGCCCCGTCATGAAGAGCTCCTCCAGCCTCCTCGTCCAGAGCTCCGCGGGGAGGGCCAGCAAGGTGTTGAGGATGGGGGGGAGGGGCTCGTAGGTGTAGAACATGATGGGGATTCCAATCAGCCTGGTGGCGTTCATCGCCATCCAGACCAGGGCCCAGAATTGGGCGGTCCAGAAGGTGTGCTGGGAGGCTATTCCCATGTTCCCTGGGGAGGTGGAGATGTAGAGGGTGGCGTGGGTCCACCTGGGGAAGATTTCCTCCCTCAGGTCCTTGATGATGTCCCTGGCCATCCTGAGCCACTCCACCAAATCGTAGGGAGAGCGCTTGGGGATCTCGCGCAGCTTTATTCCCGTGCGCAGGTGCCTGCGCTCCAGAGGAGCCGTGACATCGGGGGGGACCGCCATGAAGTCGCTGGGCGTGAGGAGCTTCTGCCTGTCCTCCTCATCGAAGTGCTGCACGATCTCCTTGGTCATCCCTATGATCCAGTGCTGCACCGGCACCCCGTCCTCGTTGTGGTAGCCCTGGAACCAGACGAACTCCCCCCTCCACCAGTCCACGTGGCACCACATGGTGGTCGCGTACTTCCCGTAGAGCATCTGGGTGGTGGAGAAGCCCAGATCGGGCCTGACCATGTAGGCGGGGGGATGGCTGAGGTGGCAAAGCCACTTGGCCTTGATCAGTTCCGAAACCGGGGGCCTCTCCGCCACCGCCCTCTTGCAGACCTCTATGGCATGGATGACCCTGTAAGCCCACTCCACGAACTCCTCATAAATCAGCTTATCGTACTCCTCCATGGTAATTCCGCCCCTTTCCCTCACCCAGTTGAGGTACCAGGGCTCGGTGGCCATCCCGTCGGGGGCCAAGTGTTCATATCCGGGGGGATAGGTGTCCCTGTAGTACTCGGCCTGCTTTTCCCTTATCTCGAGCGTCGTCCCACTTACTCTTCTCTTGAAATCCTCGAAGGCCTCCGGACTCAGGACCCTGCTCACCCCTTCCAAGTGCTTGCTGCTCAAGAGGGCTCACCTTACATTTCTTCTGTTAAAAGCTCAGGGTTGAAGCCCGCCAGAACCCTCAGCTTGGCGGCCCTGGAGAGGATCTCCAGCACCTCCGTTCTGGATTTGAAGGGGTGGGTATCCCAGCTGTAGGCCAGGTCCAGCTTCCTGCATTCCTCCTCCGAGAGGGGTCTTCCCACGGGAACCGGGTTGTCCAGCACCCTTCCCATCTGATCCTTGATGTAAACCACCTCCCCGGTGGATTTATCCAAGATGTACCTCCTCCTGGCGTCGAACATCAGGCCGTCCTCATCCAGCCTCAGGGAGTGACCATGGATGGTAATCCCCTTCAAGGCCGTCCTGGCCGGGTTGAAGATCTCGGTCTCCAGCAGCATCTTCATGGCCGCCTCCAGATCCCTCTCCCTCATCTCCAGGATGCACCTTCCGCTGTAGGCCACCACGTCTATCCCCCTAAGCCTGTTGAAGTATAGCCTGAGCCTACCGTAGGGGGCAATGGGGGGATGCCAGAAGCTGTCCGCAAACTGCACGAACCTTATCCTGTCCCCCGCCCTCGCCCCCGGGGTGGGGACCACGATGTTCTTGATGGGATCATAGGCCTCGATGAGCTCCTCCAGCGGGGGATGAACGCTGGGATAGAGCGCTCCCACCGCCCTGTGTCCCAGCAGGCGGGTGATGTCGTCATCCGAAATCTCCCGGTACTTGGCCAGCTTCCTCCTCTTGTCCCAGAGCTTCCTCCTTCGCTCGGAGGTCTCGTCCTTTCCGGGATAAATCTGGGGCTCGTACTTCACCTTCTCCGCCACTCCCTCTTCACCTCCCCCTTTATCTTCTCCGCCGCCTCCGCCACCTTCCTCAGGGGCTCGTGGAGGAGCGGGAGCTTGTCCCTTATCTTGAAGAAGCTGGCCGAGGTCATCTCCGGGGAGAAGAGCTGGGTGCCGGAGTCCAGGCACATGCCCGCCACGATGCACGGACCCACGAAGCCGGATCCGTGCCTGGGGATCACGTGGTCCAGGGTGTAGGCCCCCGGACCAGCCCCTCCGTAGATGGAATGGGTGTAGAAGGCGAAGCCCTGGCCCGTCCCCTCCACCCTGCCCGCATCCGGATCGGGCAGTCCCCCCGTTTCCATCAAGAGGAGGTCCCCGAAGTAACCTATGACGGTGGAAACGCTCTGCGCCGCCCTGCTGGCCCCCACGTTCACGATCACGGCGGCCAGCACCCCCGCGCAGGTATAGGCGTTCCAGAGGGGATAGTCGTTAGTGGCGTAAATCTTGTAGCCGGAGGGCAGGGTCCTTTTCACCTTGATGACTCCATCCTCCAGCGCCCTACGCACCACGCTGTAGGCCACATCCCCTATTGTCCCCTCCCTGTTCTCCTTCACCAGGTCTAGCACCAGGTTATGGGCATTGAACCCCTGGTAGGCGGAGCCCAGAAGCTGGTACCTCTCGAACCATCCAATGGCGTTCCCCATCTCCCACTGGGCAGCCTGCTCCAGGATGGTGGTGAGGGCCACCGCATCGAGCGTCCTCTTGTTGCAAAGGGCCACCAGATGGTTCACCATGATGGCCTTGAAGCCGGAGCCCAGCCCGTCCACCGTGTTACTCTGCTTCAGGAAGGTGGAGACCGGCCCCCCCGGCGGGAACTCCGGGGATTGGGGGTACCTGCCGAAGACCGCCGCCTTCAGCATGTTGCACCCATCGGGGTCCGTCTCGGGGGTGAGGTTGAAGGTCTCGGCCACCGCCTGGCAAAGGGCGACCGCGGTCCAGGTAAGGGCCGGATCCCTGCTGGCCGAGATCTCCATCATCCTGCGGGGCACCTTGACCAGGATGTACTTCCCCGCCACCTCCACCAGCGGCTCCCCATCCCCGTACTTTTCTATCTTCTCCCTGATCCTCTCCACGATCTCCCCCGCCTTTTCCACCAGCGGCAGGTCCCTCCCGTACCAGGGCATCTTGTTCTCATCCTGTCCCACCACGGTCTCCCAACCGGCCTGTCCCTTCCTTATCAGGTTCTCCAGCTTGCCCAGGTCTATCACGGCTATCCGCTTGAAGAGATCCAGAACCTCCCTCATGTACGGGTTGTAGAGGGGGGAGAGGGTCTGCAGGGGCAGGTCACTGCCCACGCAATTGCCCAGGTCGTCGTACAGGTCCACCGTTTCCTTTCGGTTCATCCCACCACCCTACGGATGGCCCAGCGGCCACATCACCGGCCTGGGGATGGGAGTGGGGCTCCCGGGGGGAGGCTCCCTCCCATTAGCAGCTTCCAGCACATCGCATAAAAGGTCTATGGCCGCCACGGTGTTCCCTATGATCTCCACCCTCCCCTCATAAAGGGGATTGAAGGGGGGAAGCTCCCCGCAAAGCACGGCCACCAGGTCGTAGTACCCTATCCTCACCACCACGTCGGGTTCCTCCTCGGAGGGTCCCTCCATCACATCGGTGGGATTGAGGAAGATCCTGGCGTATTCCACCCCTCTCGTAGGGTGCCTCACCTCAAAGAGGACCAGCCTCGAGGGAGGGGTGCTGCCTATGGAGATGGCCAGGGGGCTGGTCATGGCCTTTCCTATGATGAAGTCGTGAAGGAGCTCGTAGGCCGTGGGCTCCCTCCCCCTATCCACTATCCAGAGGGAGTGCGGATACTCCCTCCACCAACCCTCCGGGCGGGGCTGCGAGGCCTTGGGAAGGGGCGGTTCCTCCGTGGTCACCCTCTCCATCACGGAGGGGGGCTTGGTCCTTTCGAATTCCTCGCTGAAGTTGGGATACCACTCCTCCAGTCTGGGAACCTTCCTCATCCTCTCACCTCAGTGGGGAGGGAGCACGGGATCCCTCTCCCCGGCTGGCATG
>CAZDZG010000052.1:0-4442 GCA_964509845.1 Hadarchaeota archaeon (SeqCode)
CCAGAACGGCGGAGAGGGCGGCCCTCCTGGCCAGCGAGGGACTCCACGAGATAAGACAGGGAAGAGTGGGAGGGCCCATCGTGACCAAGAGCGAGTTCTGAGGAACAGCCCTCACTTTAAAGTTTCCTTTCGGAGAGTAGGTTCGATAGGATTAAACCTCCCTTCTCTTACCTTTGGAAAGTGGGAGCGCACTCTGAGAACCTCAGGAAGTTGCTTCTTCCATCCGCCTATGAGGACTTCCTAAGGAGGCTGGGGGGGAGGCTGAACACCAGGGAGGAGATAGCCGGCTTCTTCAGGGACCTGAACCCCCCCGGCACGGAGCACCTCCTTCCCGAGGGGTGGGTGGTGAACCCCTGGATGGTCAACTGGCTGAGGGAGCGGAAGGCCCTCAGCCTGCAGGACTGCTACAGGATGCAGTACGAGACGCTGGTGGAGTGGTCATACCGGGAGCTGGAGGCCATAAGGATCAGCAAAAAACTGGGAGGGGTGCCGCCGGAGGAGCTCTTCGGGAGCGAGTGGTTGTGCTACTCGGGACAGCCACCAGCCTATCTGGTGAGACCGGAGCTGGGGTTTTCTTCCACCGTTCTCCTCTACGGTAGGCACGTGACCGTGGTCTACGCCCATCCCAACTTCTGGACGGGGGAGTTCGAGGCCCTTCACGGCTATCACGTGGAGGAGGGGGTTCCCGCCCAGTGCTGGCTGGTGGGGGTGACGAAGGAGGTTTACGAACACTTCGACCCCGAGGACATGGAGAAGCTGGCCAGGACGGGGGAGCTGGTGTCAGCCCCCGAGGACCCCACCTACGTCTTGGAGAGGAGGGAGGCTATCACCGGGCTTAGAATGAGGGAGCTTCCTAAGGGGTGCCCCTACCACACGGAGGAATGGCTCAAACCCCTGAGGGATCTCCTCCTGGATCTCAGGTGGGAGAGGTTTCAGAGGTGGGTGCACGCCGATCTTTACGTGGCCATCTCCCCCGGCAACCTGGGCACCAGCACTCAGCAGAACTTCTGGGCCATCTCCCAGTTCTGGGGAGATCCCTGGCTCTCCTTCAACGCCGAGCGCTGGGGTGTGCCCTTCGCCCCCTTCACCTACTCCCCCTTTCCCGCCCAGCTGAGGGAGATGAGCGAGCTGCCCAGGGAGGTCTGGCTGAGGAGGATGGCCGAGCTCTTCCTGACCGGTCCGGGAGGGATGCTGTGTGACGCCGTGACCAAGCTGGTTACCCCCCGGAGGAAGACCCCCTTCCTCCACGGAATAAGGGACCTGCTGTTGAAGGGGAAGATGTATGAAAATTTTGCCTCCCCCTTCGACGACGGGATACCACCGCCCAAGGCCCTGCTCACCGCCCTTCCACCCGGTGTTAACTACAGACCGGCTAGGCTCACCGAATTCTTCGCCGATCCCTCCCAGCTCCCCAGGGAGTACAAGGAGCTCCTGGAGAGCGAGGCGGGGATAGACTTCAAGACGGGGCGCGTGCCCTCCTACGACGAGGTCCCCAGGCTGAAGTGGCTCTTCGACCCCACCATAGAGTGGCTGAAGCCCAAGGACTTCCCGGAGATAGACTGGTCCAAGGGGCAGGTCTGGCCCCTTGATATAACCAGGGAGAAGATGGAGATCATGGTGGAAGAGGGTTACGACGGTTCCGGTAAGGACATTCTGCACTATTCCTGCCTGGCGGACAGGAAGCTGGGACAGTACGGGAAGACCATCCTGCTGGGGACGATGCCCTACAAGCTCCCTGAGGAGTAGGGAGCCAGCGAAGAGATCCTTTTCATTACCTTCCCGAACTCTTCAAACCTTGAGTTCGAGCAACATTTGCCCCGCAGGCCTGTAGATCACCGAAATCCAGGTTCCGGGGCCCAGGTTCTCCCACGTGAAGGAGAGGCTGTCCCCCCTTCCGAACCTGACCGGCCCGGCCGTGTCCCCCCTCCCGTTGTAGAGGGCCCCGGAAGCCACCTCCACCCTAATCCCGTTCACCCTTATCTCCAGGTTCTTCCAGGTGACGGCGCCTCCGGAAAGGCTGAAGGCCTCGGGGAGGGGGTCTCCCCCCAGGTGGTTGAGGATGAGGATGTCCTTCCCGTACCTGTCCTTTTCCATCCTGAGTTCCAGCAGGGGCTGGAGGGGGCTCTTGACCTCCCAGCGCCTCAGGGCTAGGGAGAGGGAGGCGGCTAGGATCACCGCCATCCCTATCAGGGTAACCACCCCCACCATCACGGAAACTCCCCGCTCTTTCAAGCCAGCCAAACGGCCACCTTCCTGTAGTGTTCGAAATAGTAAAAGTCGTTGGTTCCAGGGGCGGTCACCTTCCCAAGCAGAGTAAGCTTCAGACCGGATACGGTGGCGTTCAAGCCCTTGGCGTTCAGCTCTTCCTTCAGCTCCTGCAGGTACCCCACCCAGGCGTTCTCGTACTCCACCCTTCCCTCCAGGTCCACCACCACGTTTTCCGCGTTGGGCTCGTCCTCCGCCCAGGCGGAGTATCCCTCCTCCAGGCCCTGCAGGGTGAGGGTGGCGGGACCGCGTTTGGAAACCCTCACGTTCTCCCCCACCAGGTAGATCCATTCCACCTCCACCCTCACCAGGTTATCCCCCAGGTCCAGGGTCCGGATGAGGAAGGGGGGCAGGATCACGAGGGATCTTCTCCCCTGCTCCAGCACCACCCCTCCCCCCTCCAGAACCAGGGTGTAGCTGGGATAGGAGCGCGTGGCCATGGAGTAGGTCACCCTCCCGAAGTCGTTCTCGGTCCACCTCGCCCCGAAGGAGAGGGTGGCCGCGTTCCCCGTGGGGTAAAGGAAGAAGGAGGACGGGGCCATGGGGAAGACGAAGGTGCGGGATTCCCCCTGGGACAGGCGGTAGAGCTCAGTCTGGAGCTGCGAGAAGACCTCCCTCACCTCCTCCGCCTGCTTCATCTCCCCGCTCTTGGTCTGGGACTCCAGAAAGGGGGGGAGGAAGAGGGCCAGGGCCATCACCGCCAGCAGGACCAGCACCGTGGCCGCCACCACCGTGACCACTCCCCTACCCATCAGACCACCTCCACCCTGATCTTGGTGCACCTCTCGTGGTACAGGATGTCCTTGACTCCGGGAGTGCTGTTGAAACCTTGAACGGTCAACCTAAGCAGGTTGGGATCCACGGAGACCGAGTAATAGGTAGGGAAGAGGGAGGCTAGGTACTCCAGATACTTCCTCCAGGCCTCCTTGGTCTGGGTGGAAACCCAGTTCTCCAGGTTCAAAACCACTTCTTCCGCGTTTGGTCTTCCATCCTGTGGGTACACCGTGTAAAGATCGGAGGTACAGGTGAAGCGAAGGCAAACGGGGGAGCTGGAAGCCAGCTGGAACTCGTTGTTCTCCAGCACAAGGTGACGTACCTCCACCCTCAGCCATCTAACCTCCCCCTCCTCCCTCACCTCCCCCACCTTCAGGAGGACAGGGGGAGAGAGCATCTCTGCCCTCTCTCCCGTCATCCTGATCAGGCCCCCCTCCTCCAGCCTCAGGCTGAGATCTCCTATTTCTAGGCCTTGGGAGGTGAACTCCATCCAGCCGCTCCAGTCGCCCCATCCCGGTGCCTGAGGGGAACCGAAGCTCACAGTGGGTTCGGAGGGGGCCCACCTCCGAACGAGAATCCAGTCAACATAAAAATCATTGTTGGTGGGGTCGGCACCTCCATCATGCCAGACCGAAACTCCCACGAATCTTTTGAGGTTGTCCCAGCTCAGGTAGGTCACCTGGCTCTCGCCTGAAGCCATCAGCACCTTTCTGCCGGAGTCGAGATAGGAGAACTTGATGTAGAGACCACTTCTGACCTGCAGCTGATGAATGTAGTAGGTATTGGGGGAGAGGGTGCTGAGAACGACAACTGACTGCGAACCTGGACCCGTGGCGTACCACATGGCGGCGTAAACCGCACCAGAACCATACCCTGCCCCGCTTCCAAGTCTTCCTCCCAGATCTACCATGTTATCATCATTGCGTGAAAACTGTGTGCCCTCCCTGTAGGCGGAGGTAAATCTATACCTCTTTTCAACGATGAGGTTTTCGGGGAAGGTGTTGGAGCAGGTTATGCCTGCTCTGTAGCCATCCGCGTAGTAGCCTTTGGTAATCGTGTAAATCCTAAACTCACCGCCCGAGAGGGAGTAGCCAAAGGCGCCCACCGGGTTGTGCCAGGTCCACTTGGTGGTGTCTAGGCTTGCGCCGCTGAAATCCTCGAAAAGGAGGAAAGTGGCTTCCCCGTTGCTGGCATCCGTGGCCCTGGGGTTTCCGTAATAGACATAGATTAGGTTGTCCGTCCCGTCGTTGGGCTTGAGCCTGCGAACCCATACCGTCACGTTGTCCGAAGTCCGGTTCTCGATCCAGTAGGGCAGGGGAGTCCCCCACTCCTCTTCAAGGAAACGCAGATCCCCGTAGTCTTCCCTCATCTCTGGTCTCCTGGGAACTACCAGCTTAAGCTGG
>CAZDZG010000053.1:0-4140 GCA_964509845.1 Hadarchaeota archaeon (SeqCode)
GCGGGGCTGGGAAAGAGGATGCGTCCCCTGACCTTCACCAGACCCAAGTTCCTCCTGCCGGTGGCGGGGAAGCCCGCCCTGGACAGGGTGCTGGAGCTGCTGGCGGGCACCTTCGAGGAGGTGGGAATGGTGGTGGGGTATGGGAGGGAGCAGATCATGGAGAGGTACGGGGACGGCTCGGGCCTGGGCCTGAGGATAACCTACTTCCATCAGACGGAGCTGCTGGGCACGGCCCATGCGGTCTCCCTGGCCAGGGACTGGGTGGGGGAAGAAGATTTCCTGGTCATCAACGGGGACACCCTCACGGACGAGGCCTCCCTCCGCTCCCTGCTGGAGCTCCACGGGGAGAGGAAGGGGGAGCGGGACTTCGCGGGGTGCCTGGCCACCTACGAGGTGGAGGACGCCAGCCAGTACGGGGTGGTCTTCCTGGAGGGGAACAGGGTGGTGAGGGTGGAGGAGAAGCCCAGGGTCCCCGAGGTCAGGACGGTGAACGCGGGGATCTACACCTTCACCCCCGAGATCTTCTGGGCCATAGAGAGGACGGAAAGGTCGGAGAGGGGGGAGTACGAGATCACCACCTCCCTCCAGCTCCTGCTCGACCGCGGGAGGAGGATATACGCCTCCCCCCTGGGGTTCTGGGCGGACCTGGGGAGGCCGTGGGACCTGCTGGTGGCCAACGAGCACTTCCTGAAGAGGCAGAAGGGGGAGGTCCACGGGAGGATAGAGTTCGGGGTCCACATAGAGGAGAACGTCTACGTGGGGGAGGGAACCAGGATAAGGTCGGGCTCCTACATCGAGGGCCCCACCTACATAGGGAGGAACTGTGACATAGGGCCCAACTGCTACATCAGGCCCTACACCTACATCGGCGATCACGTGAGGATAGGGCACGGGGTGGAGATAAAGAACAGCATCGTGATGGACCACACCCACATCGCCCACCTCTCCTACGTGGGGGACTCGGTGATAGGGAGCGGGTGCAACCTGGGGGCGGGGACCACCATAGCCAACCTGAGGCTGGACGAGGCGGAGGTGGAGATGGAGGTGGAGGGGAACAGGGTGGGGACCAGGAGGAGGAAGCTGGGGACCATCATAGCGGACAACGTGAAGACGGGGGTCAACTGCATGATCAACCCGGGGGTGAAGATAGGCCCCAACTCCGCCATAGGGCCGGGGGCGGTGGTCTACGAGGACGTTCCCCCCGGCCACCTCCTGCTGGTGAGGCCCACCATCGAGCGCAGGAGCTGGGGGGAGGGGGCGGCGGCGGGGACCTCGGAGGAATAGCGTGGAGTTCGACCCGGAGAAGTTCAGGAAGCTCTTCCCCCACCTGGCGGAGGAGCTCGGGGGGAAGGGAACGATCAGGATCTCGGGGGTGAGGACGGAGAGGGAGGAGGCGGAGAAGGCGGCGGGCTTCCAGCCCTCCGCCGTGGACTTCCTGCGGAGGTGCGACACGGCGGAGGAGGCGGAGGAGATCCTCTCCTTCCTGGAGAAAAGGGGGGAGATCACCAGGGAGTACGCGGAGCAGCTCAGGAAGCAGCTCAGGGAGAAGGGAGTGAGGAGCTTCGGGAGCAAGAAGGAGCCCGGGTACTACTTCCGGGAGCTCCCATGATAGAGCTGGGACTGGTGGGGAAGCCCAACACCGGGAAGAGCACCTTCTTCAACGCGGTGACGCTGGCCAGCGTCCCCGTGGCTGACTACCCCTTCACCACCATCGAGCCCAACGTGGGGGTGGCCTACGTCAGGTCCCGCTGCCCCTGCACGGAGTTCGGGGTCAAATGCCAGCCCAGGAACTCCTACTGCCTGGACGGCGTGAGGTACGTTCCGGTGAGGATCATAGACGTGGCCGGGCTGGTGAGGGGGGCCCACCAGGGGAAGGGACTGGGCAACAGGTTCCTGGACAGCCTCCGCCAGGCCTCCGTCCTCCTGCACGTGGTGGATGCCTCCGGCTCCACGGACGAGAGCGGAAGGCCCTGTCCCCCCGGAACCCACGACCCGCTGGAGGACCTGAAGTTCCTG
This sequence comes from Hadarchaeota archaeon (SeqCode), assembly GCA_964509845.1. Taxonomy (GTDB): domain Archaea; phylum Hadarchaeota; class Hadarchaeia; order Hadarchaeales; family WYZ-LMO6; genus WYZ-LMO6. Next base: position 2,017 of record CAZDZG010000053.1, read on the forward strand.
GAGGAGGAGATAGACCTCTGGCTCTGCGGGATCCTGGAGAGGGGATGGAAGAGGATGAGCAGGGCGGCGGAGCTCGGGGGGGAGGACCTGGCGGCGGAGCTGGCCAGGAGGCTGAGCGGGCTCGGCATCACGGAGGAGCAGGCCAGGCAGGCCCTCCAGCGCGCCCTCTTCGATCCCTCCCGCCCCCTGGAGCTGGCCAGGGAGCTGAGGAGGCTGAGCAAGCCCATCATGGTGGTGGCCAACAAGGCCGACCTGGAGCCGGCGGCCAGGAACGTGGAGAGGATGAGGGGGGCGGGCTACACCGTGGTCCCGGCAAGCTCGGAGGCGGAGCTCCTGCTCCGCAGGGCGGCGGAGAAGGGACTGATCTCGTACCGGCCGGGCGATTCCTCCTTCAGGATCCTTAGGCCCGAGGCCCTCAGGCCCGAGCAGGTCAGGGCCCTCGAGAGGGTGAGGAGGTACCTGGAGAGGTGGGGGAGCACGGGGGTGCAGGAGAGCCTGGAAACCGCCGTTTACAGGTTCCTGGGCATGATCGTGGTCTATCCCGTGGAGGACGAGAACAAGCTGACGGACGGGCAGGGGAACGTCCTTCCCGATGCCCTGCTGGTGCCCAGGGGGACCACGGCCAGGGAGCTGGCCTACCGGATCCACACGGAGCTGGGCGATTCCTTCCTCTACGCCGTGGACGCCAGGACCAAGAGGAGGGTGGGGGAGGACCACCAGCTGAAGGACGGTGATGTGATAAGCGTGGTGGCCGCTAGGTAGCCCTCCTCAGGCGGCGGACCAGCAGGTAAAGGAGGAGGAAAAGGAGGGCCAGGCCGAGCTGGGGAAGGCCCTTCACCTGAGCCCCTCCAGCAGCCGCCTGCTCCTTTCCTTCCCCAGGAGCCTCTCCAGCTCCTCCTCCCAGCCCTTCTCCCTCCTCTCCAGCAGCTCCTCCACCCTGCTGACGGCCTCGGGACCCAGGTCCCTCAGGGCCTCCTCCAGCCACCTCCTCCGGTCCCCCGGCCTGAAGACCGCCCCCATCCTCAAACCTTGGGCCGAGGGGTAATTAGGGTTCCCTGGGCAGCTCCCCCACCTTCCCCAGGTAGGTGCCGTCCAGGAGGAAGGCCTCCATCTCCTCCGTCCTGATCGCCCCGCAGCGGAAGAGGGGGCCCAGCAGCTCCTCGCGGGAGGGACCGTTCACCGCGCACCCCCCCACCAGCTCCCCGAAGGCGGGAAGGACCACCACCTTCCTGCGCCCCTCCACCCCCCTCCTCCTTTCGGGGGGAAGGAAGGAGGTGTCCAGCTCCCCCTTGAGCCAGACCGGGGCCACCACCCTGCCCCCCAGGGGATCCCGAAGCTCCACCGCTGGATGGCTGTGGGCCAGGATCAGGGTCTCCGCCTCCCACAGCTCCCTGGAGGGCCAGGTGTGGCCGTGGAGGAGGCCGGCCCTCCCCACCCTTATCCCCCCCGGTCCGTGCACCCTCACCCCCTCCACCACCATCCCCTCCAGGTCCCCGTCGTGGTTTCCCTTCACCACCTCCACCCCCACCCGCTTCAGGAGGGACTGGAAGAAGGGGGGAAGCTCCGCCCATTCCTGCCAGGTGCTGGCGGGAACGTGGTGCTTGACGTCCCCCAGGAAGATCAGCCTGTTCGGTTTCTCCCTCCCTATGAGCCTCTCCAGCCTTCTCCTGGCGGAGGGGATCTGGCTGGGAAGGGAGATCCCCTTCTCCGCCAGCTCCCCCTCCATCCCGAGGTGGAGGTCCGCCACCACCAGCACCCTCTCCCCCCCGGCCTCCAGCACGAGGGCTGGTTCTCCCATCACGGGTCGGAGCCTCAAGTTTCCTCACAGCTTCCAGAGTCCCAGAAGGAGGCCCAGGAGGAAGCTTAGGGAGGTGTAGGGCAGGATGTCCTTGGCCGCGCTTCCCGTCTGCAGCAGGTTGGGAAGGTACTGCATGGCTTTTCCCAGCAGGTCCTCCACCGAGAGGACCATGGCGCCCGTGGCGACGAGGAGGGCCACCAGCACCAGCAGGAGGAAGAGGAACTTGGCGGCGGCCTTGATCATGGCACCCACCACCAGCCCCATCAGGAAGGGGGCTACCAAGGGGACGAGCCAGGCCGGAGCGGAGGTCATCTACTTTCCTCGCA
>CAZDZG010000054.1:0-3983 GCA_964509845.1 Hadarchaeota archaeon (SeqCode)
CTTCCTCCGCTTAGCCGGCTCAGATTTCCTCGTACACGTCCAGAAACTTCCTGTACCATCCCTCGAAAACCTCCGGCGTAACCAGGTGGAACTCCACCCCCACCAGCCTCTCCCCCAGCCTCCTTTCCACCCTCTCCACGGCCTCCCCGTACCTCACCTCCCCAGCCCTCCTGCTCACCACCAGCACGTCCAGATCGCTCAGGGGGGAGTAGTTCCCCCTCACCACGCTCCCGAAGACGAGGATCCTCACCCCCTCGTCCCCCAGGACCTCCCTGAAGGCCTCCTTCAGCCTCCTCCCGTACTCCCTGTAGTTCCTGAAGATCCTCTCCTTCTCCTGCACTATCCTCAGCAGGAAGGTGCTGAACCTCATCCCCAGCCCTCGAAAACCCTCCTGACGAAGCCCAGGAGCTCCTCCACCTCCTCCCTCCCGTACTGGAACGGCAGGTACCTCGCCCCTATGTAGGCCCTCTCCAGCTCCCTCACGAACCTCCTGTTCTCCTCCAGGAACCTGAAGAGCTCGGGCTCGATCTCCCTCAGCTCCTCCATCAGGACGGAGAGGGAATGGGTTTTCGAAAAGTATCCCACTTTTTCGGACAGCTTATATTTGAATAGCAACTGGAGGGCCTGCTCCAAGTGGAAAGCAGCGAGATCGAAAAACTCCTTCTTCACGTCATCCTCGGCCTCCCTCAGGAACCTTCTGGCCCTCTCCAGCAGTTCCTTCATCATTGAATATGGGAGGAGACCAATATAATATCGAAACCTACATCAAACCCTCCATCCCTCGGAGGAGAGGAGCCTCCTGAGCCCCTCCTCCAGCGTGATCCTGGCCTCGAAGCCCAGCACCTCCTTCGCCCTCCTCACGTCCGCCACGCTCCTCCTCACGTCCCCCACCCTGGGCTCCGCGTGCACGGGCTCCAACCTCCTTCCCGTGAGCGTGAGGAGCAGGCGGCAGAGCTCCAGGATGCTGGTCTCCCTCCCCGTGCCCACGTTCACCACCTTCCCAGGGGCCAGCGGGGAGGTGAGGGCCAGCAGGTTGGCCCTGGCCACGTCCTCCACGTACACGAAGTCCCTGGTCTGCCTCCCGTCCCCGTGCACGATGGGGGGGAGGTTGTCCCTCAGGCGCTCCAGGAACTTCACGATCACCCCCGCGTACTCCCCTCCCCCCTGCCTGGGCCCGTAGACGTTGAAGTACCTCAGACAGACCGTCTCCAGCCCCCTCTCCCTGAAGAACCTCAGACACTCCCGCTCCGCCTCCAGCTTGGAGAGGGCGTAGGGGGAGAGGGGGGAGGGAGGGGTGTCCTCGTCCACGGGTAGGCGAGGGGGGTTCCCGTAAACGGCGCAGGAGGAGGCGTAGACGAACCTCCTCACCCCCTCCCCGGCGCAGGCCTCGAGCAGGAGGCTGGTCCCCCTCACGTTCACCTCCCTGGTGAGCTCGGGCCTCTCGAAGGAGAGGGGGACGCTCACCTGGGCGGCTTGGTGGATCACCGCCTCCACCCCCTTCACCGCCCTCGCCACGGCCTCGGGGTCCAGGATGTCCCCCCTCACGAAGGCGAAACCCGGCCTTCCCAGGTGGGCGCGCAGGTTCTCCTCCCTGCCCGAGGAGAGGTCGTCCAGCACCACCACCTCGTGCCCGGAGGAGAGGAGGAGGTCCACGGTGTGGGATCCTATGAAGCCGGCCCCCCCGGTGACCAGCACCCTCACACCACCACCCTCCTCCCAGCCAGGGAGTCCGTGAGCTTCAACCTGCCGTTTTCCTCCTCGAAGGTGATGCCCTCGCAGGAGAAGAGGGAGTTCAGCTCCTCCACCGTTTTCCCCCAGGAGGGGACCAAGGAGGCCAGGTGCCTGAGGCGGAGGAAGCGCTCCCTCACCTCCACCTCCAGCCCCAGCCCGAAGAGCCTGGGACCCTCCGCGTGCTCGAAGGAGGCGGGAAGTTCCCCCCTCACCCCCAGGCTTCCGTCCGGCCTCCAGAGGAAGAGGAGGTTCTCGGCCAGGGGAACGGAGACCCTCAGGCTGGGATAATCCCAGCCCCTCCCTATCCTCTCGTTGAGGGCGGCGAGGGCGAACCCCTCCACCTCTTCCCTCCCCCCTCCCGTCCTTCCCGCCCGGTACATCCCGGCCAGGACCGCGCTCTCCAGCACCCCGTTCAGCTCCCCCCTCACGCTCAGGGCGGTGGCGCGGGTGAAGTCCGAGGCCTGGGCCCTCCCCGCCGCCTCCACCTCACCCTCCCAGCGGTGGCGGAAGGTCCAGAGGGCGGCCCAGGAGCAGAGGAGCAGGAAGAGGGCGAAGACCGCCACCGTCTCCGCCGCACCCCTCCTATCCAAGCAACCTCACCTCCACCTCCACCGAGGTCAGGCCCTCAGGGGTGCTCAGGGTGAGGGATCCCCTCCTCCTGGCCAGCTCCCTCCCTCCCCCTCCCACCTCCACCCTCCAGCTCCCGTTCTCGCTCCTGAGCTCCAGCACCACCCCCCGGTTCTCGGGGCATAGGAAGGAGAGCACCCCCTCCAGGGAGGGACGGAGCTCGTTCTCGGGAACGGTGGGATCCTCCAGCAGGAGCTGCTCCGCCGCCGCCCTCAGATAGCTCACGCCAGGCAGGACCTGGGAGAGCTCCAGGGTGCGGTAGAGGTGCTCCGCCCTGAGCTCCTCCGGTCTCCTGGGAAGGGGGCCGAGGGAGGCGAAGAGGTGGAGGAGGGCCGAGGCGGTGAGGAGGAGGAAGAACATGGAGGCTATGGCCAGCAGATCGGCCATCCCCCTCAAGCCCACCAGGCCTCCAGCCCCATCCTCCCGGGGACGGGACGGTTCTCCAGCAGGGAAACGGGAAGGAGGAGGGAGCACCTCGTCCTTCGCTCGGGGGGAGCGGGGCCCACCGGCCCCCACCTCCTCCCCTCCCCGTCCTCCAGCCAGACCCTGAACTCCAGCTCCCTTCCCCCCACCCTCTCCCTGAAGGAGAGGGAGGGGAGCCTGGAGGGATCCAGGAGGTAGGGGGTGCCGGCGCTCAGGTTCTCGCAGCAGAGCCTGGAGAGAAGGGAACAGGAGGAGTCGGAGAGGACCCTGGCCCCCACCAGCTCCTCCGCCCTCAGGTAGGAGGAGGCGAGGAGGAGGCTGAAGGTGAGGAGGAAGAAACAGGCGAAGAGCACCCTGAGGAGCTTGGGGTTCATCTCTCCTCCGCCACCACCACCCACCCTCCCTCCAGCCTCTCGAACCTCAGCTCCAGCGTGCACCTTCCCCGGAAGGGCCCTCCCCTCACGGGATAACCCACCTCCAGGGTTCTTCCCCCAAGCCTGATCCTCCCGTTCTCGAGCAGGAGCTCCCCCGGCAGGTCCAGCTCCACCGTCTGGGGGTTCCCCGTGGCCTTCAGGGCCTCCAGGGCCTCCTGGAGGGAGAGCATGGCCTTCTCCTCCTCCGACCGGGAGGAGAGGGAGGAGAGGAGCTGGATTCCCAGGAGGAGGAAGGAAAGAACGAGGGAGGAGAGGACGGCTAGAGCCACCAGCCTCAGGACCTCCATGTCACTCCAGCCTGAGGTCTAGGGGACAAGTGCGCTCGGTCCCGTCCTCCCCCCTCGCCCTAAGGGTTAGGGTGACGCGGGTGGGGGAGGCGGAGGGGGTCACCCTGATCTCCAGGGTGGAGTAGAAGCTGGGGATTCCGCCGGGGGGATTGAACTGGAGGAAGACCCCTGGCAGGGAGGGGGTGGCATAGAGGGAGACCGTTTTGTCGTAGCCCGTTATCCTGGTCACGGAGACCCTGACCGTGGCCACGTTCTCCCCGTTCTCCGGGATGCCCACCGTGAGGGAGGAGGGTTCAACGGAGAGCTGGAAGGCCGTGGAGGAGGTGATACCCCTTCCCAGCTGGGTGTAGAGGGCCACTCCCACCGTCAGGGCGAGGCCGAAGAAGATCACTCCCGCCAGGAGCTTCATCACCAGCGGCTCCACTCCCCTCTCACCCAGCCTCGGAGGCATCTTCCTTTCGGGGAAGGAGGGTATAAAAGG
>CAZDZG010000055.1:0-3710 GCA_964509845.1 Hadarchaeota archaeon (SeqCode)
CCTCCTCCTCTCCGACCGCTCCCTGAGGGAAAGGCTGATAAGGGAGGGAAGGAGGAGGGCGGAGGAGTACGACTGGAAGGTACTGGTGCGGAGGATAGAGGGGATCTACCAGGAGGTGGCGGGGTGAGGGTGCTGGTGACGGGTGGGGCAGGCTTCATAGGCTCTCACCTGGTGGAGGCCCTGGTGGAGAGGGGGGAGGAGGTGGTGGTCCTGGACAACTTCTTCTTGGGGAGGAGGGAGAACCTGGCCCCCTTCCTCAGGGAGGTGGAGCTGGTGAGGGGGAGCGTGATGGACGTCAGGCTCCTGCGGAAGATCACCAGGGGGGTGGACCTGATCTTCCACCAGGCCGCCGCCTCCTCCTCCCCCATGTTCCTGAAGGAGCTGGAGGGGTCGGTCTCCGTGAACGTGGTGGGTTTCCTCAGGCTGCTGGAGGCGGCCAGGGAGAACGGGGTGGGGAGGGTGGTGCACGCCTCCACCTCCTCCATCTACGGCAACAACCCCGTCCCCTGGAGGGAGGATATGAGGGTGGAGCCCCCCAACTTCTACGCCGCCTCCAAGCTGGCCTGCGAGCACCTGGGCCGCCTCTACTCCTTGGAGTACGGGGTGGAGACGGTGGCCCTCAGATACATGAGCGTCTACGGGCCCAGGGAGAGTTCGAAGGGGGAGTACGCCAACCTGGTCTCCCAGTTCCTCTGGTGGATGGAGGAGGGGAAGAGGCCCGTGGTCTGGGGGGACGGAAGGCAGACCAGGGATTTTGTTTACGTGAAGGACGTGGTGAGGGCCAACCTCCTGGCGGCCAGGGCCAGGGGGATCTCGGGGGAGGTGATCAACGTGGGGACGGGGAGGGAGACCTCCCTGAACGAGCTGGTGGGAATCCTCAACCGGATGCTGGGCACGGACCTGAAGCCCAGGTACGTGAAGATACCGGTGAAGAACTACATCTTCAGGCAGAGGGCGGACCTGAGGAAGGCCAGGAGGCTGCTGGGGTACCGGCCGGAGTACACGCTGGAGGAGGGGATAAGGGAGATCCTGAGGCTGAGGGGGAAATGAGGCTCTCCGTGATCATCCCCACCAGGAACCACGCGACCCTGCTGGAGGAGTGCCTCTCCAGTCTCTCCCGCCAGACCTTCCGGGACTTCGAGGTGGTGGTGGTGGACGGGCACTCCACCGACGGGACGGCGGAGGTGGCCAAAAGGCACGGGGCCAGGCTGGTCTACGAGGACTACGGTACCAGGGCGGGGGCCTGCAGGGTGGGCTCCGAGCAAGCCAGGGGGGAGGTCCTGGTCTACACGGACGACGACTGTACCTTTCCCCCCGACTGGCTGGAGAGGATCCACCGGGCCTTCTCGGAGGACCCGGAGCTGATGGTCTACGGGGGGGAGGACGTGATACCGGAGGGCTCCTCCTACTTCGAGAGGACCCTCTACCAGTTCGACCTGGCTAAAGGTTCCTTCAGGCATCCCTCCCTCAGGCTCAGGGGGTGCAACGTGGCCTACAGGAGGGAGGCCCTTAGGAGGGAGAACTTCAACCCCCTCCTGAAGGGAATAGAGGAAACGGAGCTTCACTACAGGATGGCCAGGAGGGGGATGAAGATGGTCTTCGATCCCTCCCTCTTCGTCTATCACAGGCGAAGGTCGGGCTTCCTCTCTCTCTTCCGCAGGATGTACTCCAACGGGAGGGACAGGGTGCAGGTGGTGAGGCTCCATCCCGAGCTGCTCTCGGCCATGGACCTCCTCCCCCTCCTGGCCCTCCCCCTCACGCTGGTCACCCTCCTCCTTCTCCCCCTCTCCTCCCTCCCCCTTCTCCTCTGGGCGGGGGCGGCCCTCCTCTACTTCCTGGGGAAGTCCTTTTGGGTGGTGGTCAGGTCGAGGGGCTTCAGATACTGGCCCCTCCTCCTTCCCGTGCTGGTGGTGAGAGAGCTTTCCTTCGGGCTGGGGGTGGTGAGGGGGAGGCTGGGGAGAGGGCCGGGGTCGGGGGGGAGAGGGTGAGGCGATCCCTGGAGTTCGTGGAGCAGTGGGGCCGGAGGATGGAGATGGACGAGGGGGAGAGGCTGGCCTTCCACCACGATGCCAAGAACCGCTACGCGACCCTCCTGGAACTCGTTCCCCCGGACTCCCGCAGGATCCTGGACGTGGGGGCGGGGAGCGGCCTCTTCTCCTTCCTCCTGAGGAAGTGGTGCGGCTGCGAGGTCAGGGCCCTGGACCTCCGTCCTGTCAGGAGGCGGTGGGCGGGGGAGGAGGTGGAGGTAGAGGGGTGCGACGTGGAGAGGGAGAGGTTCCCCTTCCCGGACGAAAGCTTCGACTGCGTGGTCTGCAGCGAGGTGCTGGAGCACCTCCTCCACTCCCCCTCTCACATGCTGAGCGAAATCCGCAGGGTCCTCCGGAGGGGGGGTGTCCTGGTCCTGAGCACACCCAACGCGGTCAAGCTCGCGGTGAGGCTCAAGGTCCTGCTGGGGAAGGAGCTTTGCCACTACAGGAGCTTCTACGCCTCGCCCCCCTCGGACAGGCACCACAAGGAGTACACCCTCTCCGAGGTGAGGGAGCTCCTCTCGGAGCACGGTTTCAGGGTGGAGAGGATCTTCTGCCGGAACACCACCTCCTGGAGGGGAACCTCCAGATACACCTCCCCCGGTCAGAGGCTTCTCGTGGACCTCCTTCTGGCCGCAACCCACCTCTGGCCCACCTTCAAGGAGCTGATCTTCGCCAGGGGAAAAAAACCCTGAGAAGGGCTAAAAGGGGGGAGCCCGAGTTTTTCCGTGAGGGCCCTCATCACGGGAGTGAGCGGGTTCATAGGGAGTCACCTGGCCGACCTCCTGGTGGGAAAGGGGTGGGAGGTCTGGGGGACCACCCTCAGGGAGGATCTGACCAACGTGGCCCATCTGAGGGGGAGGATCAGGGTGAGGAGGTGTGACGTGAGGGAGAGGGGGAGGGTGAGGGCCCTGCTCAGGGAGAGCGAACCGGAGGTCATCTTCCACCTGGCCGCCCAGAGCCGTCCGGACCTCTCCTGGAGGGATCCCTGGACCACCATGGAGGTGAACGTGCTGGGGACCGTGAACCTCTTCGAGTCCGTGAGGGAGCTGGAGCTGGACCCGAAGATCCTGGTGGCCTGCTCCAGTGCGGAGTACGGCCCGGCGGAGAAGCCCCTGAGGGAGGACCACCCCCTCCGTCCCCTCAGCCCCTACGCCGTGAGCAAGGTGGCCCAGGACCTGATGGCCTACCAGTACTTCCAGAACTACGGCCTCAGGACCTACAGGGTGAGGATCTTCGGGACCACGGGACCCAGGAAGGTGGGGGACGCCCTGGCGGACTTCGCCTCCCAGATAGCGGAGGCGGAGAGGAGAGGAGGGGGGGTGGTGAGGGTGGGGAACCTGGAGGCCAGGAGGGATCTCACGGATGTGAGGGACATGGTGAGGGCCCTCCTGCTGGTGGTGGAGAGGGGGCGGGCGGGGGAGGTATACAACGCCTGCACGGGAAGGGCCCACAGGATGGGTGACCTGCTGGAGAGGCTGGTGGGGATGGCGAGGGTGAGGGTGGAGGTGAGGGTGGATCGGAAAAAGCTCCGGCCCTCGGACGAGCCCCTGATCGTGGGGAACAACCGGAAGATAAGGAGGGAGTGCGGGTGGAGACCGGAGATACCCCTCCGCAAGACGCTGGAGGATGTGCTGGAATGGTGGAGGGGTAGGTACGGGATCAAGGGAGGGTGAGGGAGGG
>CAZDZG010000056.1:0-3609 GCA_964509845.1 Hadarchaeota archaeon (SeqCode)
CTCTTCTTCCGCTTGGCCGACGTTCTCAGAACCAACCGCAGGGAGGCCTCCCAGGTGACCGGGATCCTCTCCCAGGACGAGGCGGCCACCCTGATCATGGGGCACAAGATCCTCTCCTACGTGGGGTGCGGGTCCGTCCTCCTCACCTGGGTGGAGGGGGGCTCCCACCTCTTCGAGAGGGAGGGGGAGGTGACCTTCTTTCCCCCCCTGGTGCGCAGGCCCCTGGACCTCACCGGGGTGGGTGATGCCATGGTGAGCACCCTCTCCCTGGCTCTGGCGGCGGGGGCGGGGCTGAAGGAGGCTGCCCACCTCTCCCATTACGCGGGGGCCATCGTTTCCTGCAAGAGGGGACTGGCCACGGCCTCCTCGAGGGAGCTGGAGGCTTCGCTGAGGGAGGGGGAGGGCTTCTTCAGGAGGTTGCTGGGTGAGTGAGCTCCTCCTCAGCAGGGCACCCTTCAGGATAAGCTTCGGGGGAGGGGGAACAGATGTGCCCCCCTACTGCTGGGAGCACGGGGGGGCCGTGGTGAGCCTGACCATAAACCGGTATGCCTACGCCGTCCTGAGGGGACTGGAGGAGAGGAAGATGGTCCTGCGCTCGCTGGACCTGGGGCTGACCTGGAGCTCGGGGCTGGGAAGGGCGGAGTACGACGGGAAGCTGGAGCTCCTGAAGGCCGTGGTGAACGAGTTCTCCCCCGCCGAGGGCTTCGAGCTCACCACCTATTCCGACCTTCCCGCCAGCTCGGGGATGGGCACCTCCTCCTCCCTGACCGTGGCCCTCATAGGGTGTCTGGCCGAGTTCACGGGCAGGAAGATGGGGCCGGGGGAGATGGCGGAGCTGGCCTATCGTCTGGAGAGGGAGGAGCTGGGCCAGGAGGGGGGATACCAGGACCAGTACGCCGCCGCCTTCGGGGGCCTCAACTTTATGGAGTTCGGCAGGGAGGGGGTGAGGGTTACCCCCCTCCGCCTTCCCTCAGGGACCCTGGAGGCCCTGCTGGACCGCCTCCTCCTCTTCTCCACCGGGGAGATGTTTTTCCCCGAGGAGGCCAGAGAGCTGGCGGCCAGCAGGAGGGCGGAGAGGAGGAGGGGGATACATTCGGAGATGAGGAAGAAGATGGATTCCGAGGAGGTCTCCCGCTTCCACAGGCTGAAGGAGATAGCCGTGCGCATGAGGGATGCCCTTCTCTCCGGGGATCTGGAGGGATTCGGGGATCTCCTGCACCTGGCCTGGGAGGAGAAGAAGGCAGTATCCGGCAGGATCACCAACCCTGAGGTGGAGGCCCTCTACGAGCTGGCCAGGAGGAGGGGGGCAAGAGGAGGCAAGCTCCTGGGGGCGGGGGCGGTGGGGTGTCTGCTGGTGTTCTGCGAGCCGGAGAGAAGGCAGGAAGTGGTGGAGGCCCTCTCGGAGCTTGGAGCCAGGCCCATCCCCTTTCTCTTCGAGCCGCGAGGGGTGAGGGTATGGAGGTACGAAGGGTCAGGGAAGGACTGAGGGAGAGCGGGAGGCTGAAGGAGAGGATGGCCGAGACGGGGGAGGTGGAGAAGATCGTGAGGCTGGCCAGGGTGATGGCCAGGGCCTTGAGGAGAGGAAAGAAGGTGGTGCTCTTCGGGAACGGGGGAAGCGCGGCGGACGCCCAGCACATAGCCTGCGAGCTCTCAGGAAGGTTCCTGAGGGAGAGAAGGGGGCTCCCGGCCCTTGCCCTCACCGTGAACCCCTCCTCCCTCACCGCCATAGCCAACGACTACGGGTACGAGCAGGTCTTCTCCAGGCAGGTGGAGGCCCTGGTGGAAAGGGGGGATGTGGTGATAGGGATAAGCACCAGCGGGGAGTCGGAGAACGTGATCCGGGGGCTGAGGGAGGCCAGAAGGAAGGGGGCCTTCACCGCCGGGCTCTGCGGGGAGGGGGGGAGGATGGAGGAGGTCTGCGACCTCTGCATAAGGGTCCCTTCCAGGGAGACCCCCAGGATCCAGGAGGTCCACATCACCATAGGGCACCTCCTCTGCGAGCTGGTGGAGAGGGAGCTCTTTGGGTGAGGTCGCGGTCTTCCTCGACCGTGACGGCCTGATCTGTAAGGATGTGCACTACATGCGTCACCCCGACCAGTTCGAGCTCCTTCCGGGGGCGGCGGAGGGAATAAGGAGGCTGAACGAGCTGGGGGTGAAGGTGATCGTGGTAACCAACCAGTCTGGGATAGCCAGGGGTTACTTCACGGAGGAGGACCTGAAGAGGATCCACGAGCGCATGGAGGAGGAGCTGGGGAAAAGGGGGGCAAGGCTGGACGCCATCTACTACTGTCCCCACCATCCGGACGAGGGCTGCCCCTGCAGGAAGCCCAGGACGGGGATGCTGGAAAGGGCGGCCAGGGACTTCGGCCTGGACCTGAAGAGGTGCTTCATGATAGGGGACCGAAGGCTGGACCTGGAGGCCGGGAGGAGGGCGGGCTGCACCTTCATCCTGGTACCCAGCCCGGAGACGGAGGAGGGGCTGGAGGGGGAGGCGGAGCTGGTGGCGCGGGACCTGAGGGAGGCGGCGGAGCTGGTGGCCAGGAGGATGAAGGGGTGAGGATCTGCCTGGTCACGGAGTTCTTCTCCTCGGCGGAGGGGGGCCTGAGGGGAGGGGTGGAGGCCAGGGCCTTTCACGTCTCCCGCCTGCTGGCGGAGAGGCACGAGGTCACCGTCCTCACCTCCAGGGAGAGGGGACAGCCGGAGAGGGAGGAGGTGCTGGGTTTCGAGGTGAGGAGAGTGGGGAGGGAAAGGAGGTACGCGCACCGCTGGGATCTTGGGGGAAGGCTGGGGTTCTTGGAGGGGGGTAGGAGGGTGGCGGGGGAGTTCGACCTGGTGGACGGATACAGCTTCGTGGCCTACCCCCTGGCCTGGAGGCTCTCCCGGAAGCTTGGGATCCCGGCCGTGGCCACCTATCACGACGTTTGGGTGGGCGAGTGGGTGAGGAACGTGGGGCCGGGCGGGGTGCTGGGGGAGCTGCTGGAGAGGTACGTGCTCACCAGGGGATGGGAGAGATTCATAGCGGTGAGCGGGTACACCAGGCGGAAGCTGATGAGGGCAGGGGTGCGGGGGGAAAGGGTGGAGGTGGTGCCCAGCGGAGTGGACCTCTCCTTCTTCCGCGGGGTGGGGGGCAAGAAGTGCCCCGAGCCCACCGTCTGCTGCGTTTCCAGGCTGGTGGGGTACAAGAGGGTGGGAGACCTCCTCCGGGCCCTGGCCCTGGTAAGGGAGGAGGTGCCGGACGTGAGGTGCAGGATCGTGGGGACGGGGGAGGAGGAGGGAAACCTCAGGCAACTGGTTGGGGAGCTGGGGCTGGAGGGGGCGGTGGAGTTCCTGGGCTTCCTCCCCACCCAGAGGCAGGTGGTGGAGGTGATGAAGTCCTCCCACGTCTTCTGTCTACCCAGCGCGGTGGAGGGGCTGGGGCTGGTGCTGGTGGAGGCCATGGCCTGCGGCCTCCCCTTCGTGGCCTCCAGGCTTCCCCCCCTCCTGGAGGTCTCCGGGGGGAGGGGGGGCCTCTTCTTCACTCCGGGTAATTACAGGGAGCTGGCGGAGAAGCTCTCCCTCCTCCTCTCCGACCGCTCCCTGAGGGAAAGGCTGATAAGGGAGGGAAGGAGG
>CAZDZG010000057.1:0-3469 GCA_964509845.1 Hadarchaeota archaeon (SeqCode)
GCCGGCCAGCTCGCGTGCCTCCCGCCGGAGTGGGCGGAGATTTTGGCGAAGAAGGGGGGCGCGGAGATGATCGAGGTCCCAGGAGAGGGTGAAAAAAATTCCCCGCCCCCTGAAGAAACTTCCGAGGCACGAGAAGGAGTGGCGGACCTCCAGGGGAGAGAGGAGGGGTAAGCCGTGAAGCCGACATTCCCTAGGTGCCCAGCCTGCAGGTGGCGCCTTTACTACAGGAAGCGGGCCGGCGGCTTCGTCTGCAAGAACTGGAAGTGCGAGAACTACTGGAAGTGCGGGCGTGGCCGGGTATTTGAACTCACCCCAGAAGGGGAACTCCGGGAAAAAATGACCCCCCGCCTGGAAGCGGGCGGGAGGAGGGATGAGGGTGGAGGAGGCTAAGCCACGCTCCATCTTCATGGACTTCCTGCAGGAGTACGCCATGAGGGGGAAGGAAAAGACCCTCGAGACCTACCTCTATCTCCTCACCCCCTTCGAGAGGTGGTTGGAGGAGAAGGGGGTGAGGGAGCCGGACCGGAAGGACGTGCTGGCCTACCTGGCCGAGAGGGCCGACTGGAGCAACAATACCAAGAACCAGTTCCTCTCGGCCCTCAGGGGGTGGGCCAGGTGGAGCCGGGGGTACGCGGAGGATGGCCCCACCCAGGCCAGGCTCTCCAGGATTGAAACCATCAGGGGCTTCCCTAGGGGGAGGGACGAGAGGAAGGCCCTTACCTTGGACGAGATCAGGATTCTCCTGGCCAAGGCGGAGCCCGAGGACTACTCCCTCCTCTGGATCCTCCTCTGGTTCGGCCTGAGGGTGGGGGAGCTGAACCTGATCCGCTCCGTGAACCTTGAGAGGGGGGAGCTGGTGGTGGAGACGGAGAAGGTGGGGGGCACCAGGACCCTCTTTTTCGACGAGTACACCGGGGCCCTCCTGGAGTACGCCCAGAGCAAAGGGCTGCTCTCGCTCTCCCCCAAGGTGGTCTGGAGGAGGCTGGTGAGGTACGGGTACTACATCCGCCCCAAGCACTTCACACCCCACGTGTGCAGGCACACCTTCGCCACCCACATGGCCAAGGTGGCGGACCGGGACCTCCTCAGGCGCATGCTGGGGCACTCCCCCCGCTCCACCACCGACCTGTACGTCCACCCCTCGGAGGAGGAGGTGAGGGAGGTCATGCTCAAGAAGCACTACCTCAAGCCGCTGGAGCTGGGGGTGAATCATGGAGGGGCTTAGCGAAATTCAGGAGCTGGGGGCCAAGGTGCTCAGGCCCGAGAAGAGGATCACGGACGAGGACCTGGTGGCCTCGGAGCTGGCCGCCGCCGTCCTGAGCGAGCCCCTGGGGAAGATCCGGCACACCGTGGAGGCCATGTACCTCCTGGACGAGGGGGAGAGGAGGCAGGCCGGGATAGCGAAGGAGGAAGAGGAGGAGGCGGGGAGGATCTACGCCCTCACCCTGGCCCTCCAAAATGCCCGCTCGAAGACCTTTCCAGACCTAGAGATGGAGGGGGTGAGGATTCTCTGGCCCTTCCCCCAGGAGGAGGCTGGAACCCAGCTGGCTTGGGTGGGGGAGAAGATGCCCCTCTACTTCATCATGGAGAAGGAAGCGAGGGATGACCTCTCTGCGCTGCCCCTCCCCGAGAGGGTTTACCTGGCCACGTGCAGGCACTGGGTCGCTAGGGAGGTTCACCAGGCGCTGGTGGTCCGCTTCGTCCGGTACGCCATGCCCATCGCCGCCAGGCTCATGAGGAAGATCATGCGGATGATAAGCCCCGGCAGCTACAGGCAGGCCCTGCAGCTCCTAGGAGGGAGAAGGCGTGGAAAGGCTGGAGAATAGGCCGAAGCTGGAGGTCCGCTGGCTCTTCGGGGGGGAGGAGCCGGACTTCAGGTCGCCCCAGGTCTTCCTCTGCCTGGGAAAGAGGGGGAGCGGGAAGTCGGCCTTCCTGGAGACCGTGGCCTCCCACTACCTAGACGAGGGGGGGAAGGTCTTCGACCTCTTCGGGGCCAGGGACGGGGAGGGGCTGGCCTGGCTGAGGTCCCCCCACGTGAAGGAGGGAAAGAAAGCCGTGCTCCTCCACGGGGACCTGGTGAAGGTGAGATCCGAGCACGAGACCCTCCCTGCCTCCAAGTTCACCCTCTCCCACCTAGAATGGGGGGACCTCTTCATCTCCGCCTCCCCCCTGTACGAGACCCCTGACGCGGAGTTCGACGCCGTGAACCGCCTGCTGGACGTGCTCTGGAGCAGGAGGAGGTGGACCGTCCCGGTCTTCGTGATCGTGAGGGAGGCGGCCAACCTGATATACTCCCGCCTGAAGCTGAGGGGAAACCAGCAGGCGGCCAAGGCGGAGATGCTCTACCTCATGAGGGAGAGCAGGCACGCGGGGCTGGGGCTCGGGGTGGACACCCTCAGGTTCACCGCCATAGACGTGGACATCCGCTCCCTGGCGGACTGGCTGGTCCTGAAGAACCTGGGGCTCTTTTCCCTGCCGGACGACCTGGAGTGGGTCTACAAGTACATCAACCCCCCGGCCTTCAGGGGACTCAGGCCCCGCCACTTCGTCATCCTCAGCTCGGGGGGAGGGCTGGGGCTGGGGGTCTTCGGTCTTCCCCCTTGGCACAAGACGGAGAGGGAGGACATCCTCTGGGAGACGGGGGTGGAGGTGGAGTACCCGGGAGGCGGACAGCCCGACCCCGTGAGGGCGGTGGGGGAGGCCCTCCGGAGCCTGCCCCCAGGACCGGAACCCAGGCGGGTGGCCGAGTGGATCCGGGAGCATGCCGGGATGGAGCTCTCCCCGGAGGCCGTGGAGACCTACGCCAAGAAGCTGGGGTACAGGCTGCAGATCTCCCTGACGGATAAGGGCGGGAGGTTTCAAATAAAGAAGGCCCTGGTGGGGTCAGAGCCTCCCTCTCAGGGCCAATCAGTTTCCGGCACATAAGCCTCAGAGAGGAGCTCCAAGGGGCGGAAGATCGACGGGGGAACTTAATGCACATTAAGTCCCCACCACGGGAAAACCCTCCTGAAGCGGGTTCAAATCCCGCCGGTCGCACCTTAGGAGCTTAAGCTCTGTCTTTGAGTTTTTCCAGCAATCAATCCCAGTGGGGATACCTGATAGTCCTGTACCTGCCCGGGAGAACCATCTTCACCAGAGGACCCTTCACAGGGTGTTCTATCGGCTTCCCGCAGTCGGCGCAGACCTTCTCCGCCATTCCCTCCTTCCTCCCCCTCTCTGCTTTTAACCGTTCGGTCGAGGTGAAAGATGCCCATCCCGCGAACTTGGAGTGAGGAGCTGGCAGCGGAATACCTGCAGTTAGAGGGGTACGCTGTCGAGACTGGGCATCCGGTTCAAATTGAGCGGCGAGGCGGGAGGAAAGAGATAGATGTGCTCGGCTTCAAGGTGGAAAAGGGAAAACTGAAAATCCTGCAGCTCGAAATTGGTACGCTTTATGAGGGAAAGGAAAAGAACTACGAAGAGATCAAGG
>CAZDZG010000058.1:0-3426 GCA_964509845.1 Hadarchaeota archaeon (SeqCode)
CCCTCGCTGGCCAGGAGGGCCGCCCTCTCCGCCGTTCTGGCCACCCCCACCCCCGCCTTGAGCCCCACCCTCAGCTTCTTCCTGATGCGGACGAGGAGGGAGCGGAGCTCTTCAGGGCTAAGGCCGTTGGAGGGGGCCATGAAGTTGTCCCCACCCGTGTAGAACACCAGACATCGCCTGGGAAGGAGGAGCTCCATGAGGGCCAGGTGGGTCCGCTGGATGAGTAGATGGGTGTCGTACATGGGCCGGGTGTCGGTGAGGCGGGTGGAATGGTTGAGGTCCAGGTGGGCGATCTGCACCATTCCCTCCTCGGGAGAGGAAAGGGCCTCCCCCGCCACCTTCCCGCGCCTCTCCCCCGAGCGGCTGCTCCCCAGCCCCTGGAGAAAGCGGGTGGCCCTGCGCTGGGCCTCGTAAGGGGTCCTGGCCACCCCCACCCCCATGCTCACCGTCACGGGAAACCTCCGGTTGATCCCCTCCGCTATCCTGCGGTGCTCGGGGAGGGAGATTCCGTTGGAGATGGCCAGCAGGTTGTCCTGCCTGGCCTGGAAGACCAGTCCCTTCCTCCTCCTGAACTCCCTCTCCAGGGAGGAGAAGAGCTCGGCCTGCAGGATCTGCAGCTCCGCTTCCGGGCGGGGCCTGGGGGTCACCGTCCAGGGGCCGTAGTTGTCCAGCTGGATCACGGTGAGCTGGAGCATCCTTTTACTCTTTCCAGGGCCTTTTTTACGTTTCGGACCCCGGCCTGCCCAGGCACCCCCTCAGGCTATATCCTTCCCCGTTCCTCCTTCTTTGATGAGGGTTTACCTGGAGACCCACGGCTGCACGGCCAACAGGGGGGACGGGGAGATCCTGGCCGGCCTCCTGGCCAGGGAGGGACACCTGCTGGTCCGGAAGCCCGAGGAGGCCGACCTGCTCCTCCTCAACACCTGCGTGGTCAAGGGGGAGACCAGGAAGAGGATGCTGAGGCGGATGGAGGAGCTCTCCCGCACGGGGAAGCCCCTGGTGGTGGCGGGCTGCCTCCCCCTGGTGGACCTCCCCTCCGTCAGGGAAAGGGGGCCGGCGGCGGTCCTCTCCTGCCGCTCCCTCCTTTCCGTGAAGGAGGCGGTGGAGAGGGTGGGGAGGGGGGAGAGGGGGATCCTCCTGCTGGACGGACAGGCCCCGGACAAGACCTGCCTGCCCAGGCTCCGCTCCAGCCCCGTGAGCGCCATCGTGCAGATAGGGGAGGGCTGCCTCTCCTCCTGTACCTTCTGCTCCGTCCGGCTGGCCAGGGGGAGGCTGAGGAGCTTCCCCCCCGAGGGGGTGGTGGAGGAGGTGAGGAGGGCGGTGGCGGAGGGGTGCAGGGAGATCCTCCTCACCTCCCAGGACAACGCCGCCTACGGGAGGGACAGGGGCTGGGACCTCCCCTCCCTCCTGAGGGAGGTGGTGGAGGTGGAAGGGAAGTTCAGGGTGAGGGTGGGGATGATGAACCCCGAGAACGTGCTTCCCCTCCTCCCCGACCTGCTGGAGGTCTACCGCAGCGAGAAGATCTATCGCTTCCTCCACCTGCCCCTTCAGTCGGGGGACGACGGAGTGCTGAGGACCATGGGGAGGAGGTACACGGTGGAGGAGTTCCTGGAGGTGGTGGAGGCCTTCAGAAGGGAGTTCCCCGACCTCTGCCTGGTGACGGATGTGATAGCCGGCTTCCCCACCGAGACGGAAGAGGGATTTGAAAGGACGGTGGAGGTCCTGAGGGGGCTCAGGCCCGACAGGGTGAACCTCTCCCGCTTCTCCCCCATGCCTGGAACCCCCGCCTCCCGCCTTCCCCCCCTCCCGGGGAGGGAGGTGGCCAGGCGATCCAGGATTCTGAGCTCCCTCTGTTCTTCCCTCTCGCTGGAGGCCAACCGGAGGTACCTGGGATGGGAGGGGGAGGCCCTGATCACGGAAGAGGGATGGAAGGGGGGTCTGGTGGCCAGGCTTCCCAACTACAAGCTGGCCATCCTGCGGGACGGGAGGCCCGGGGAGTTCGTGAGGATTAGGGTGAGGGGGGCCAGGCCCACCTACCTGGAGGCGGAGAGGGTGGAATGAGGAGACCCTGCGCCCTTACCATAGCGGGATCGGACTCGGGAGGGGGGGCGGGGATTCAGGCGGACCTGGCCACGTTCAGGGCTCTGGGAGTGCACGGGGCCTGCGTGGTGACCGCCCTCACCGCCCAGAACACCCGGGAGGTGAGGGGGATCCTGGAGGTTCCCCCCGGGTTCGTGGAGGAGCAGCTGGAGGCCGTCCTGAGGGACCTCCCGGTGGAGTGGGCGAAGACGGGAATGCTCCCCACGGAGGAGGTGAGGGAGGTGGTGGTGAGGGAGGCCAAAAGGCACGGCCTGAGGCTGGTGGTGGACCCGGTAAGGAGGGCTTCCACCGGGAGGGAGCTGGCGAGGGGGGGGCTGGAGGAGCTGGTGGAGGCCGCGGAGGTGATCACCCCCAACCTTCAAGAAGCGGAGGAGCTCTCTGGCATGAGGATACGCTCCCTGCGGGACATGAAGGAGGCGGCGAGGAGGATCGCGGAAAGGGGAGGGGGGGCCGTCCTCCTGAAGGGGGGACATCTGCGGGGCCCCAGGGTCTTCGACGTCCTGTACGAAGGAGGGGAGACCCTGGTCTTCGAGGCCCCCCGCCTCCCCCTCTCTCCCCACGGAACGGGCTGCATCCTCTCCGCCGCCATCACCGCCTGGCTGGCCAGGGGGGAAGGGGTGAGGGAGGCCGTGGAGAGGGCCCTCGCCTTCCTGAGGGGACTGCTGGGGAGGGCCCTGAGGGTGGGAAAGGGCCTGCCCGTGCTGGATCCCGTCCTTCCCCTGAGGGAGGAGGCGGAGAGGGGAAGGGCGGTGGAGGAGGTGTGGAGGGCGGCCAGGCTGCTGTGCTCCGAACCCTCCTTCGCCTCCCTCCTGCCCGAGGTGGGGACCAACGTGGTCATGGTTCCGGAGGGGGCCACCGACCCCTCCCAGGTGATAGGCCTTTCGGGAAGAATCGTGAGGGTGGAGGGGAGGCCCCACCTCACGGGCTTTCCCAGGCCGGGAGGGTCGGAGCACCTGGCCAGGCTGGTCCTCACCGCCCACTCCTTCGATCCCTCCGTGAGGGCCGGCCTCAACCTTCGCTTTTCCCCCTCCCTGCTCAGGGCCTGCAGGAGGCTGGGGCTGGAGGTGGGGGAGTTCAGCAGGGAGGAGGAGCCGCCTGGGGTCAGGACCATGGAATGGGCGGTTAAATATCTGGTGGGGAAGAGGGGGAAGGTGCCCAGGGTGATCGCGGACAGGGGTGGGAGGGGTAAGGAGGCCATGATCAGGCTGCTGGGGAGGACCCCCACGGAGCTGGCGGAGCTGGCCCTGAGGCTCCTGCGGGAGGTGGGAGAACGGGAAGGGTGAGGACGGTGAGCGTGAAGAGGGCCGCCGAGCAGCTCCTGGAGCT
>CAZDZG010000059.1:0-3299 GCA_964509845.1 Hadarchaeota archaeon (SeqCode)
GGGGATGGCGGTCCTTCCCGGTCTCGTCAACGCCCACACCCACTCCCCCATGACCCTTTTCCGCGGGTTTGCGGATGACATGGAGCTGGATCCCTGGCTGAGGGAGAAGATTTGGCCCGTGGAGGCCAGGCTGAAGGCGGAAGACTGCTACGCCGGGGCCCTGCTGGCCTGTGCGGAGATGATCAAGTCAGGAACCACCTGTTTCGCCGACATGTACTTCTTCATGGAAAAGGTGGCGGAGGCGGTGGGGAAGAGCGGGCTCAGGGCCTCCCTCTCCCACGGGATGATAGAGCTCGGGATCCCGGAAAGGGGTGAGGAGGAGCTCAGGAAGGGGGAGAAGCTGGTGAGGGAATACCACGGTTCCTTCGGGGGGAGGATCCGCACCATGTTCGGCCCCCACGCTCCCTACACCTGCTCCCCAGAATTCCTAAGGAGGGTGGGGGAGAAGGCCAGGGAATACGGGGTGGGGATCCACCTCCACCTCTCCGAAACCGAGAGGGAGGTAAGGGAGGTGAAGAAGAGGTACGGAAAGAGTCCGGTCAGGCTCCTCCACTCCCTAGGGCTGCTGGGATCCGGGCTGCTGGCGGCTCACTGCGTGTGGATGGAGGAGGAAGAGATAGAACTCATCGCCCGTACCGGGACGAGGCCCGTCCATAATCCGACGAGCAACCTGAAACTGGCCTCCGGAGTCTCTCCCGTTCCCTCCATGCTGGAGAGGGGGATACCCGTGGCTCTGGGAACGGACGGGGCGGCCTCCAACAACAGCCTAGACATGTTCCAGGAGATGAAGTTCGCCGCCCTGGTTCATAAAGGGTGGGAAAGGGATCCCACCCGAATGCCGGCGGAGAGGGTGCTGGAAATGGCCACCCTGCATGGTGCCATGGCCCTGGGCCTGGAGAGGGAGATAGGATCCCTAGAGGAAGGAAAAAAGGCTGACCTCATCCTGGTCAACCTTCGCCATCCCAGGCTCTTCCCCGTCCACAACGTGATCTCCCAGCTGGTTTACGCCTCAAGCGGGGAGGTCGTGGATACGGTGGTGGTGGATGGAAGAATCCTGATGAGAAACCGCAACCTTTTAAGCCTTCGCGAGGAGGAGGTGTTGAAAATGGCGGAGGAAGCTTCCTCCAGACTTTTCGAGGAGGAATGGGAGGAGTCTGGAGACGAGCTGATAAGACTGGAGGAGGAACTGGAAAAGAAAAGAAGGAAGAGGGGGAAATACAGGGCCGTTTACCGTAAGGCTCACCGGGGACCCTGAGAAACTCATCGGACGGCTTCAGTACTCCTCACACTTGAGCTGGTAGAAGCTCTTCTCGTGGTTGCAGGAGGGGCACCTGTCCGGCGGCTCCTTTCCGAAGTGCACGTAGCCGCACTCCCTGCAGACCCACCAGACCTCCTTCTCCTTCCTGAACACCGTTCCCCTCTCCACCTCCTGCAGCAGCTTGGAGAACCTCTCCTCGTGATGCCTCTCGGCCACCGCTATGGCCCTCAGCCTGTTCGCCACCTCTGGAAGACCCTCCTCATCCGCCACCTTGGCAAACTCGGGATACATCTTGGTCCACTCGTAGTTCTCCCCCTGGATGGCCGCCTTCAGGTTTTCCGCCGTGGTTCCCAGCACCACGGGAACGGGGGCTTCCACCCTAAGCTCTGGGGATCCCCCCCTCTTCCTCACCAGCTCGTCCAGAAGCCGGAAAAGCCAGCTGGCGTGCTCCCTCTCGTTCTCCGCCGTCACGAGGAAGATCTCCGCTATCTGCTCAAATCCCTCCTTTTTGGCCACCTTGGCGTAGAAGGTGTACCTGTTCCTCGCCTGGCTTTCCCCCACGAAGGCCTTGGCCAGATTCTCTATCGTCCTCATGCAGAAAAAAGTGTGCCTCCCTCCCATATATACGCAAGGCCCCCGGACGACCCGGTTTCAGTTAGCTATTTAAGGGGAGAATGCTGAAAGAAACGGTTCTAAAATGAAAAACGAGGTCGTAATAGTGGACTACTTGAGGTCTCCCTTCTCCCGCTCCAGGCCAAGGGAGCCGGACAGGGACGCCTTCAACAGGCTGAGGATGGACGTGGTGCTGGGAATGCTGTACAGGAAGCTGGTGGAAAGAACGGGGGTGAAGCCGGAGGAGATAAACGACGTCATCTCGGGGTGCGCCCTTCCCGTCAAGGAGAACTGGAGCTATGGGGGAAGGTTTCCGGTGTTCCTGGCGGAGCTTCCGGAGACGGTGCCGGCCACCTTCGTGGAAAGGCAGTGCGCCTCTTCCATGGCAGCCATCAGGCTGGGGACCCTGGAGATCATGGCGGGATTCTCCGACATCGTGCTGGTGGGCGGGTACGAGCACATGACCCACGTCCCAATGCAGGCGGAGTACATGCTGGAATTCGTAGATCCTTGCCCCGACCTCATGACGGATCCCCGCTACGAGAAGTACGACCTGGTTACGGGTATGAACATGGGACTGACGGCGGAGAAGCTGGCGGAGATGAGGAAGGACGTGATAACCAAGGAGGACATGGATAAGTGGGCGTTGGGAAGTCACCAGAAGGCCGCCAAGGCTCTAGAGGAAGGCTATTTCAAGGGGGAGATCCTGCCCATCGACGCCCCGCAAGCGGACGGTAGCGTGATGAGGGTGGACCGCGACCTCTCCATAAGACCTGACACCACGCTGGAGAAAATCGCCTCCCTGCCACCCGCCTTCAAGGAGGACGGAGTGATCACGGCCGGGAACTCCTCCCCCCTGAACGCAGGAGCCACCGCCATGATGCTGATGTCCCGGAAGAAGGCCGAGGAGTACGGACTGAAGCCGCTGGCCTCCATCGTCTCGCTGGGATGGGGGGCGGTGAACCCCGGGGTGATGGGCAGGGGACCGGTGCCAGCCAGCAGGATGGCCCTGCAAAAGGCCGGGCTCAAGGTGGAAGACATAGACTACTGGGAAATAAATGAGGCCTTCGCCATCGTTACCTTGAACGCCATTTACGAGCTGGGGATCGACCCCAACAGGGTCAACGTGAAGGGAGGAGCCATAGCCATAGGTCATCCGCTGGGAGCCACCGGATGCAGGCTGGTGGGCACGTTGGCCAGGATCCTGCAGGAGAAGAGGGGGACCTACGGTCTCGCCACCCCCTGCGTGGGTGGTGGACAGGGAGAGGCCGTGATCATAAAGAGGGAATAACCCGTTACCCTTTTTTAATTTTCCTCATAGAGTATGAAAAGGCGGGGGTGCCCGAGCCTGGTCAAAGGGGCAGGACTTAAGATCCTGTGACCTCAGGGTCGCCGAGAGTTCAAATCTCTCCCCCCGCACCATCAAAAA
>CAZDZG010000060.1:0-3288 GCA_964509845.1 Hadarchaeota archaeon (SeqCode)
CTTCACCTCCCTTGCTCAGCATCCAGAACGAGTAGGAGAACAAGATGAGGAAGATGGCGACCAGGGCGGCCAGCTTGGCTTCGGGCACTTAGTTTTTTCTGGGGGGCGGAAAATATGAAGGTTCCCCTAGCGTTTTATGGGAGGGGGGAGAGGGGGAGGATGTGAGGGGATCGGAGGGAATTTCCGAGACGGCGGGGGCGGTAATAGTTATTCTGGCCACCGTGCTGGTGATGCTCCTCCTCACCTACCACCTGGGGGTGCTGGGGGAGCCCGCTCCCAGGCTCAGGGGAGCCCTCTCCCTCCGCCTAGCGTCTAGGGGAGGGGAGATCTGGTCCTTCAGGACCCAGGGGGAGATCCACTCCTCCCCCTCTACGGACGGGGAGAGGATCTACTTCGGTTCCAGGGATGGGAGGCTGTATGCGGTTTCTCTTCACGGCCAATCCCTCTGGTCCTTTCCCGCCCGTGGTCCCCTAGTCTCCCCTCCCATACTCTGGGGTGAGCTGGTCTTTTTCGGCTCTGCGGAGGGCACGGTCTATGCCCTTGAAAAGGAAGCGGGAAGGGAGAGGTGGAGGTCTCGGACAGAGGGATGGATAGTCTCTTCCCCTTTGGTTTGGGAGAACCTGCTGGTGGTCCCTGCTTATTCCCTTCAGGAGGGCCTCCTCTACGCCCTCAGGATAGAGAACGGGGAGACGGTGTGGAAGCTCTCCCTGGATTCCCCTCTCACCCTCTCTCTAGCCTTGTGGGAGAACGTCCTTTACGCCGGAACATGGGGAGGAACCCTCTACGCAATAAGGGTGGGAGAGGGTACCCTTCTCTGGCAGAGGGAGAATTTCCTCTTCCCCTTCACCTCCCCGCTCTCGGTATGGGGGGGAAGGCTTTACCTCGTCCCCAGCGGCACTCCCTTCCTCTTCTGCCTGAGCGCGGAGAACGGGGATGTCCTCTGGTATTCCTACCTGAGCAACCCCTCCTACTCTTCCCCGCTGGTGGAAAATGGAAAGGTGTACGTGGGGGACGAGGCTGGGATGTTTTACTGCTTCAGCGCCGAGAACGGAGAAGAGCTGTGGCGGAGGGAGCTGGGAGGGAGCCTGGTCTCCCGTCCCTGTCTGCAGGGGGGGAAGCTCTACGTGGGTTCCAGGGACGGCGGGATATACTGTCTGGATGCGGAGAGCGGGAAACCGGAGTGGCGCTTCCTCACAGGGGGTCCCGTCACCTCCACCCCCCTCGTGGTGGGGGAGAGGCTTTACGTGGGCTCCTCGGACAACCGCCTGCACTGCCTGAACCTGGGGGAGGATCTCCTGGTGATGAGGTGGAGGGGGGAGGAAATGAAGGAAGCCCTGGTGCTGGAAAACGGGAGGGTGGAGTGGAGGAACCTCAGGCTCAGGGCGAACCGGAAGAGGGTCCAGACCTCCTGGGCCTCCCTCAACGGGGACCCCAGCCCCGGCCTGGTCTCCCTCCGTGACGGGGACCTCCTGGAGCTCCGCCCCTCCCCACCCCTGACGGAGGGGACCTTCCTGGTGGCCGCCTACGCCCCCGCCGATCAGCTCCTGGGAGCCTGGGAGGTGAGAGGCGCAGCCTCCGGAGAAGGGTGAGGAGCCAGCCTTCCACCCTTTCCCTCCTTTGCCTGATGAGGTAGAAGGCCAGGGCCGCCAGGGAGAAGTAGAGGATGCCCGCCACCATCCTTTCCTCCTCCCCTAGCCTCAGCCACCCCCGGAAGGGGAGCATGAAGGAGCCCTTCCCCAAGCCGTAACCCAGAGGGAGCACCAGAACGGAGGGGAGGAGGGAGCGCCAGGTGTCGAAGCCCAGGGCCCTCCTGAAGACCCTGAAGGTCAGGAGGGAGGCCACGGGGGCGCTGAGCAGGACGGCGTAGGTGACGTAGAACCAGCCCTCGAAGAGGCAGACCTCCTTCACCCCCCCTGAGGGCTCCTCCACCCCCAGGGCCAGCAGGGGGAGGGAGAGGAGGAGGGGGAGGAGCCAGAGGAAGGAACATGCGAAAACCAGGTGCTCTATCCTCTCGTAAGGAACCCTCCTCCCGAGCAGGAGGCAGCCGAAGTACCCTATGGCGCTCACGTACATCAGCATCCCCGCCGCGGCCGCCCCCCCGAAGAGGGAGTGGAGCCAGAAGAAGGAACCGGCGTGGAACTCCTCCACCACATAGGCGGGGTAAAGGAAGAAGTGGAAGGTGTTGTAGAGGAAGCCCAGGTAGAAGGAGACGGCCAGCATGAAGCCCAGGGAGAACCTCCCCTCCCTCACCCTCTCGGGGCGGAGGATCACCTCCTTCCAGGAGCCCAGCACTTCCAGGACCGCCCTCACCCTCCCCCCCTGAGCAGGGTGAGGAGGATCCGCGCCCCGTCCCTCAGGGGGGAGAGCTTGGATCCCCTCTCCTCCCGGTAGGGAACGGGCACCTCCCTCATCCTCATCCCCCTCCTAACCGCCCTCACGAAGAGCTCCGTTTCCACCTCAAATCCCCTGCTTCTGAGTCCCAGCGCGAGGAGGTCCTTCCTCCTGACCGCGAACATGCCCGTGAGGAGGTCGGAGGTGGGGGAGTATAGGAGGGAGGCCAGCTTTGAGAGGAGGAGGTTTCCCAGCCTCCGAAGGGGTGAAAAGGAGGAGGGGGCCAGGAACCTGGAGCCCCTGACCAGATCCGCCTCTCCCGAGAGGAGGGGAGGGAGAAGGGAGGGGAGGAAGGCCGGGGGATAGCTGCCGTCCCCGTCCAGGAAGAGGAGGATTTCCCCCCTGGCCCTTTCCGCACCCGCCCTCACCGCCCGTCCCTTTCCCCTTCCCACCCTCAGCACCCTGGCTCCGTGAGAGCGGGCCTCCTCCACCGTCCGGTCTTCGGAGCCCCCGTTTACCACCAGCACCTCGGCCCCCGGGAGGGCCCTTTTCACCCCCTCCACCACCCCCCCTATCTTCCCCTCCTCCCGGTAGGTGGGTATGATGACCGAGACCCTCATCCTCCCTCCTAGACGGCGGGGAGTAAAAGGGCGTCAAGATAAAAGCTTCCCCTTCCAAAAAAGAAAGAATGAGGTTCCCCACGGTCTCACCCGTGGTGGCGGAGGTCTTGCTGATTGCCATCGCTTTATCCTTGGGCTTCGCCCTGGGGTGGATCCTGGGTTCTTCCCGCACCCCCGAGCCCCCCCTCTTCCCTTTCCTCATCGTTTCCGGATTTAGGGAGAACTCGGACCAACTCACCATCAGGCATGTGTACGGGGAGACCATCAGGGAGGCCTTCGAGCTGGAGAACGGCAGGATCCTCTGGAGGAACTTCGAGGTGAGGCTGAACGCCATGAA
>CAZDZG010000061.1:0-3233 GCA_964509845.1 Hadarchaeota archaeon (SeqCode)
ACTTATTGCTCAATAAGTTCCCGTCCAATCTTCCGCCCTAGACCTCCTTTCTGGAGGCTTATGTACCGGAAGCCTAGGTCAGCCCTGAGGGGGAGGGGAAGGCCCCACCAAAGCCTTCTTTATCTGGAATTTTCCGCCCTCATCCGTCAGGGAAATTTGCAGTCTGTACCCCAGTTTCTTAGCGTAGGTCTCCACGGCCTCGGGGGAGAGCTCTATCCCAGCATGCTCCCGGATCCACTCGGCTACCTGCTTGGGTTCCGATCCCGGAGGCAGGCTCCAGAGGGCTTTTTCTACCACCTTCACAGGGTCGGGCTGTCCGCCTCCCGGGTACTCCACCTCCACCCCCGTCTCCCAGAGGATGTCCTCTCTCTCCGTCTTGTGCCAGGAGGGGAGGCCGAAGACTCCCAGCCCCAATCCCCCTCCTGAGCTGAGGATGACGAAGTGGCGGGGTATGAGCCCCCTGAAGGCCGGGGGGTTGATGTACTTATAGACCCACTCCAAGTCGTCCGGCAGGGGGAAGAGCCCCAAGTTCTTCAGAATCAGCCAGTCCGCTAGGGAGCGGACGTCTATATCTATGGCGGTGAACCTGAGGGTGTCCACCCCCAACCCCAACCCCGCGTGCCTGCTCTCCCTCATGAGGTAGAGCATCTCCGCCTTGGCCTGCTGCTGGTTTCCCCTCAGCTTCAGGCGGGAGTATATCAGGTTGGCCGCCTCCCTCACGATCACGAAGACCGGGACGGTCCACCTCCTCCTGCCCCATAGCACGTCCAGCAGGCGGTTCACGGCGGCGAACTCCGCGTCCGGGGTCTCGTACAGGGGGGAGGCTGAGATGAAGAGGTCCCCTCGATCCAGATCGGAAAGGGCGAATCTGGAGGCCGGGAGGGTCTCGTGCTCTGATCTCACCTTCACCAGATCGCCGTGGAGGAGCACGGCCCTCTTCCCCTCCTTCACGTGCGGGGACCTCAGCCAGGCCAGCCCCTCCCCGTCCCTGGCCCCGAAGAGGTCGAAGACCTTTCCCCCCTCGTCCAGGTAGCGGGAGGCCACGGTCTCCAGGAAGGCCGACTTCCCGCTCCCTCTCTTTCCCAAGCAGAGGAAGACCTGAGGGATTCTGAAGTCCAGCTCCTCCTCCCCGAAGAGCCAGCGGACCTCCAGCTTCGGCCTATCCTCCAGCCTTTCCATGCCTTCTCCCTCCTAGGAGCTGCAGGGCCTGCCTGTAGCTGCTAGGGCTTATCATCCGCATGATTTTCCTCATGAGCCTGGCGGCGATGGGCATAGCGTACCTGACGAAGCGGACCACCAGCGCCTGGTGGACCTCTTTGGAGACCCAGTAACTGCTTGTGGCTACGTAAATTTTCTCGGGGAAGGGCAACCCAGAGAGGTCATCCTCTGTTCTTCCCTCCCCGACACGTAAGTAAAGGGGTATCTCCTCCCCCACCCAGGCCAGCTGGGTCCCGGCTTCCTTCTGGGGGAAGGGCCAGAGAATCCTCACCCACTCCTTTGGGCTCTGAAAGGTTCTCGGATGGGCGTTCTGGAGGGCCAGGGTGAGGGCGTAGATCCTCCCCGCCTCCTCCTCTTCCTCTTCCGTTACCCCGGCCTGCCTCCTCTCCTCCTCATCCAGGAGGTACATGGCCTCCACGGTGTGCCGGATCTTCCCCAGGGGCTCGCTCAGGATGGCGGCGGCCAGCTCCGAGGCCACCAGGTCCTCATCCGTGATCCTTTTCTCGGACCTGAGCACCCTAGCCCCCAGCTCCTGGATTTCATTAAGCTCCTCCATGGCTCACCTCCGGCTCCAACGGTTTGAGGTAGTGCTTCTTGAGCATGACCTCCCTCACCTCCTCCTCGGAGGGGTGGACGTACAGGTCGGTGGTGGAGCGGGGGGAGTGCCCCAGCATGCGCCTGAGGAGGTCCCGGTCCGCCACCTTGGCCATGTGGGTGGCGAAGGTGTGCCTGCACACGTGGGGGGTGAAGTGCTTGGGGCGGATATAGTACCCGTACCTCACCAGCCTCTTCCACACCTTCCTCGGGGAGAGCGAGAGCAGTCCCCTCTCGTGGGCGTACTTCAGGAGGGCGCCGGTGTACTCGTCGAAGTAGAGGGTCCGGGTACCGCCCGCCTTCTCCGTCTCCACCACCAGCTCGCCCTTTTCATAGTTCACGGAACGAATCAGGTTAAGCTCCCCCACCCTCAGGCCGAACCAGAGGAGAATCCAGAGAAGGCTGTAGTCCTCAGGCTCCGCCTTGGCTAGAAGGGTCCTGATCTCGTCTAGGGTGAGGGCCTTCCTCTCATCCCTCCCCCTAGGGAAGCCCCTGATGGTTTCGATCCTGGAGAGCCTGGCCTGGGTGGGGCCATCCTCCGCGTACCCCCGGCTCCACCTGGCCCACCCCCTGAGGGCGGAGAGGAATTGGTTCTTGGTGGAATTGCTCCAGTCGGCCCTCTCGGCCAGGTAGTTCAACACGTCTTTCCGGTCCGGCTCCCTCACCCCCCTCTCCTCCAGCCACCTCTCGAAGGGGATGAGGAGGTAGAGGTAGGTCCGGAGGGTCTTCTCCTTCCCCCTCATGGCATACTCCTGCAAAAAGTCCGCGAAGATGGAGCGGGGCTTAACCTCCTCCACCATCATTCCTCCTTCCCACCTCTTTCCCCCCTCCCTTCCCATTCGCCCGGGCTGGGAAGAAACAGGAGGGGTAGGCAGAAAGCAGTTCTTCAGCCAGCTTCTTCGGGACTTCGATTATCTCCCCCGGCTTCAGCCAGCGCTCCCCTACCTCGGCCGTAAGTTTGGGATAGGAGAAAGTCCAGAACTTTTCGCGGACCACGATTCTGGTTTTCTCCTCTCCCCCTTCCTCCTCTTCCCAGAAGTGGTACCTCTTCAGGAGGGCCACTCCTCTTGGGGTGAGTTCCGCCCCCACCCTCCTCGCCGTAGTGATCAGCCTGTACCTCTTGAGCTTCTCATACCTCTCTCGAATGGTTCTGGAGGAGACCCTCAGCTTCTCCGCCAGGGCCTCCGAGGAAAGTGCTCCCATCTTTAGGTGGTCCAGGATGTCCCAGTCGATCTGGTCGAAGGTGCGGACGATTTCCTTGAACTCGTCCTCCGTGATCCTCAGCTCCCCACGCTCGGCCGCTACATACTCGGCAAGCTTGAGCCTCCTGAGAACCTCCTCGTAGTCATTTACTACGCTTTCCACATGCTCCCTCTTCACTATGACTTCCTGGTGGGATCCGTCCGTGGAGTGGCGTTCCA
>CAZDZG010000062.1:0-3224 GCA_964509845.1 Hadarchaeota archaeon (SeqCode)
GTGCGGGGGAGGGGATTTGAACCCCCGAACCCCTTCGGGACCAGACCCTGAATCTGGCGCCTTTGACCTGGCTTGGCTACCCCCGCCTTTTCACTTAATCCTTCCTCCCCAAAAAACCTTTAGGGGCGGAGGAAGGAGCGGGCCTCCAGGGCGGCCGTCATCCCCTGGGCCACCGCCGCCGTCACCTGCTTGAAGGGGAAGTCCGTCACATCCCCGGCGGCGTAGACCCCCTCCACGTTCGTCCGCTGCCTCCTGTCCACCACGATGTACCCCTCCTCGTTCGTCCTTATCCCCGCCCTTTTGGCCAGGGCGCTGTTGGGCTCCTCCCCCACCGCTATGAACACCCCCTCCACCTCCACCTCCTCCGTCCTCCCCGTCCCCACCTCCCTCAGCCTCACCACCTTCCTCCTGAGGTCCCCCCCTATCTCCTCCACCACCCTGTTCCACAGGATCCCCACCCTCCCCTCCAGCCTCCTGGCCAAAACGGGATCCGCCCTCAGCCTGTCCCTCCGGTGCACCAGCACCACGGATGAGGCCAGCCCGCTCAGGTGGAGGGCGGTGGAGACCGCCGAGTTCCCCCCTCCCACCACCATCACCCTCTTCCCCCTGAAGAGGGGACCGTCGCAGACCGGGCAGTAGCTCACCCCCTTCCCCAGGAACTCCTCCTCCCCCGGCACCCCCAGCTTGCGGTGGGAGAGGCCGGTGGCCAGGATCACCGCCCCCGCCTCGTACTCCCCTCCGGCCGTCCTCACCACCTTCCTCTCTCCCAGCACCAGCTCCCTCACCTCCTCCCCCTCCCTGATCTCCACCCCCTCCCTCCTGCACTGCTCCGCCATCCTCCCCGCCAGCTCCAGCCCGGGGAGGGGGGGAACCCCGGGGTAGTTCTCGATGAGGGGGGCCTCCGCCATCCTCCCGCCCACCGCCTTCCCCTCAAACACCAGCGTCCTCAGCCCCCCCCTGACCCCGTAGATCCCGGCCGTGAGCCCGGCGGGCCCTCCCCCCACCACGATCAGGTCCCACTCCTCCATCTTCCCTCCTCCTCCACCTGGCGCTTCAGGCTTTTCGCCGTTTCGGGACCTATGGTGGGGAGGGAGGCCAGCTCCTCCACCGTGGCCCTCCTCAGGTCCTCGGGCCTCCGGTACCCCGCCCTGAAGAGGATGCGGGCCCTCACCCTCCCCACCCCGGCCAGCTGCACCAGCGGGAGAAGCTCCTCCCTCACCCCGTACCTCACCCTCTCCTCCAGCTTCCTCAGGGGGGTGAGGGCCTTCCTCACCTTCAGGAGCCTGGCCAGCTCGTGGGCGGCGTGGAGGAGCCAGGCGGCCGTCTCCACCATCCTCCTTATGTCCCCCGCCCCCACCCCGAACTCCTCGTGGATCCTCTCCTCAGGAACCTCCTCCACCCACCTCTCCAGCATCCTGGCCGTCTTCACCTCCGCCAGGAAGAACTCGAACTCCTCCGGCTCCTCGGGGACGGGCACCAGGAATTCCTTCCACCTCTCCTCCACCAGCGACTCGAATTCCTCCTCCTCCCCCCTCCCCAGGTAGAGCTTCTGCATGTCCGGGGTCCGGCAGATCAGGTGGAGGAGGGCCAGGGTGGTGGGGGTTCCTCCCGAGATCCCCCTGAGCCCCTCCCTCAGCATCACCCCGGAGAGGGGATCGATGTAGAGGCGGGAGACCAGCTCCCCGAAGGGGGTGGCGGACAGCCTCTCCCCCTCCCTCCTTATCATTTCCTCCCTCTCCAGAAAATCGAGCACCCTCTCCACCACCCCCTCCATGGCCCTCACCTCGAACTGGTGGGAGAAGAAGGTCCTTCCCATGAACTCCCTCACGTCCCGCAGGGTGGCCGCGTACCCCGAGGCCACGCAGGCCAGCACGTGGGTCCTGAGGGCGGGCTCCGTCCCCAGCTTGGAGATGATGCGCTCGGGCTCCCCCCTCACGTACTCCTCCATCAGCACCTCCACCTCCCCCTCGCTCCTGGCCACCAGCACCGCCTCCCCGTACCGGTCGTACTTCGGCCTTCCCGCCCTCCCCATCATCTGCTGGATCTCCAGGACGGGAATGAGGGTGGAGCCCAGGGTCTCCGAGTACCTCCGGTAATCCCTCACCACCACCCTCCTGGCCGGGAGGTTCATGCCCGCCGCCAGGGTGGGGGTGGCGCAGATCACCTTGAGCAGGTTCCCCCTGAAGGCCCTCTCCACCTCCCCCCTCTGCTCGGAGTGGAGGCCGGCGTGGTGGAAGGCCGTTCCCCTCCTCACGCACTCCGCCAGCAGCCTGCAGGTCCTGGTGGGCTCCCCCAGCGCCCCTTCCACCCTCCTGGCCACCTCCCTCAGCTCCCTCCTCTCCTCCTCCCCCAGCAGGGGGGCCACCCCCTCGGAGAGCTGGGAGGCCACCGCCTGGGCGGACTTCCTGGTGTTCACGAAGATGAGCACCTGCCCACCCTCCCTCACCGTCTCCAGGGAGAGGGCGGTCAGGGGCTCCCCCTCCCCCACCCTCCTGGTGCTGCCATCCTCGAACACGATCCTCCCGGCGTGAAACACCCCCTTCCTCAGGGGAACGGGCCTCCAGTCGCTCCTCACCAGCTCCGCCTCCAGCCACTCCGCCAGCTCCTCCGCGTTCCTCACCGTGGCGCTCAGGGCCAGCACCTGCACCTTCGGGTTGACCTGCCTGAGCCTGGCGGTCAGGACCTCCAGGGTGGGGCCCCTCTCGGGGTCGTTTATCAGGTGCACCTCGTCCAGCACCACCACCGACACCACGTCCGCCAGCCATCTCGCCCTGTGCCTCAGCAGGGAGTCCACCTTCTCCGAGGTGGCCACCAGCAGGTCGTACCTGGCCAGCCTGACATCAGCCACGTCGAAGTCCCCCGTGCTTATCCCCACCTTCACCCCGAGCGGTTCGTACCTCTCCCTGAACTCCTCGTACTTCTCGCTGGCCAGGGCCCTGAGGGGGACGATGTACAGGGCCTTCCCCTTACCCGTCAGGATGGAGCGGAGCATGCACAGCTCCGCCACCAGGGTCTTTCCCCCCGCGGTGGGGACGGCCAGCACCAGGTTCCTCCCCTCCATCACCCCCCTCCTCACCGCCTCCTCCTGCGGAGGGTAAAGGGAGGTGATGCCCTCCCTTTCCAGCACCTCCGCCACCTGGGGGATCCCCCACCTCTCGCAGACCTCCCTGATCCTCATCTTCAACCATGGGGAAATCCTCAAGATATCCCTTCGGCCATCCCTT
>CAZDZG010000063.1:0-3120 GCA_964509845.1 Hadarchaeota archaeon (SeqCode)
TGAGGGAGGCTATGTCGGGCATGGGGGTGGGTCCGGGCTCCTCCTCCCACTCCCTTATCACTCTCCCCAGCGTGAGCTCCAGGCCCTTGGCCTTCAGCCAGGGTAACTGGAGCTCATCTGCTCTAACCCTGAGCTTGGAACCCAACGGTTTCCCCCCTCTCCTCCGCTTCCGAGACCACGGAATCTTTCCTTTTGAATAATCCCTCATAAAAACTTATCGGGAGGTTTTCCACCTTTCCGGAGATCAACGCACCGAAATCTTAAAAAAGGAGGACCCTAAATCCATCATCGTTATGATAATAACCAAAGAGAAGCCCCTGCAGGAGATTCTGGATTTTCTGAAACCTTATAAGAAGGTTCTGGTGGTGGGCTGCGACGGCTGTGTGCAGCCCCCCAGGAGCCTGAGGGAGAGCGAGAGGATGGCCTCCCTCATAGAGCTGGCGAGAAACTCCTCGGGACAGCCCATCCAAATAAGTGCCACCACCGTGAGCAGGCAGTGCTGCGCGGAGGGGCTGCAAAACCAGCTGAACGTGGAGGGTTATGAGGCCCTCCTCTCCATGGCCTGCGGGGTGGGGGTGCAGGTCTTAAACTCCGTTTTCCCTTCCATCCCCACCTTTCCAGCCCAGAACACGGTCTTCTTGGGCTACGAGGTTAAGAGGGAGGGCGAGATGTTCGAGAACTGCAGGGCCTGCGGGGAGTGCATGCTGGGAGAAACGGGGGGAATATGCCCGGTGACCCGATGCGCCAAGGGGCTCATGAACGGACCCTGCGGCGGATGCGTGGAGGGGAAGTGCGAGGTGCCGGTGGAGATAAGGAACTGGAAGGGGGAGGTGGTGCAGACCCTGAAGAACGACTGCGCCTGGTACCTGATTTACCGAAGGCTCAAGGAGCTGAACCGCTTGGATCTTTTCCGCAAGCTCAGGCTCCCCAAGAACTGGGGTATAGCGGGGTACCCCAGGAGGATGTGAGATGAAGCCCTTCTCCAACCTCATGAAGGCCATCTCGGAGGGCAAGTTCGTGTACACGGGAGAGCTGGAGCCCCACCGAAGCCTAGATCTCTCGGAGGTGGAGAGCTGGGCCAGAACGCTCAAGGAGGCGGGGATCCTGGCGGCAAATGTGACCGACAACCCCAGGAGCGACTCAGCCATAAGCAGCCTAGTAGCCTCCTACCTGATCCAGAGGAACACGGGGCTGGAGACCATCTACCAGCTCAGGACCGCCGACCGCAACAGGCTGGCCCTGCTCTCGGACGTGCTGGGGGCCGCGGCCCTGGGGCTGAAGAACATCCTAGCCCTAACCGGGGATCACACCCGCATGGGGACCACTCCCTCCGCCAAACCCGTCTTTGACCTGGACTCCACGGGGCTGATAGCCCTCATCCACAGGATGGTCTACGAGGGGAAGGACCTGGACGGGAACGAGATAAAGGGTCCTAGACCGGAACTCAACGTGGGAGGGGCGGCTAATCCCAACATGGACCCCCTGGAGATAGAGGTTCTGAAGCTGGAGCGCAAGGCGGAGGCCGGGGCAGAATTCTTCCAGACTCAGGTGGTGTTCGATGTGGAGGTGGCTAGGAGGTTCCTGAGGGAGATAGCCCACCTGAAGATCCCCACCCTGATAGGGATCTTCCCCCCACGCTCCTACGGGCAGGCCGAGTTCTTTGACAAGTACGTCCCAGGGGTCAGGGTACCCAAGCCCTTCATGGAGGCCTTCGCCCGCTTCAAGGAGATAGCGGACAAACAGAAGAGGTTGGAGAAGATCACCGAATACAACGTGGAGTACTTCTCCAGCTTCATCAGGGAGGTGAAGAGGGAGAAGGCCTGTGCGGGCATCCACATCATGGCCGTGGGATATCCAGAGGTGATAAGGCCCCTCATGGAAAGCGTGAAGTAGTGGGAGGATGAGCTCCTCCACCCTTTCCAAAGCCCTAGAGGTGAACCCCGACCTCTGCTCGGAGTGCGGCTTCTGCAAGTGGGTCTGTCCCTACGAGGCCGTGGTGCTGGAGGTTGGTAAGAAGGAGGGAGCCAGGATAGACCTGGAGAAGTGCAGGACCTGCGGCCTCTGCTACTCCACCTGCCCCTCTGGGGCCATCCGCACGCTATATTATCCCGAAGAGCTCCTCCTCTCCCACCTCAAGAGGGTGGCGAAAGAGGTAAGCACGGTGGTGCTCACCTGCAGGGGAAGTTCCCCACCCGACCTGAAGGGGGTCCTGAGGGAGATGGGGGTGAAAGGGAAATACGCAGAGGTGAAGCTACCCTGCCTGGGGAGGCTGGATGCAAGCACCGTGGCGAAGATGCTCTCCAGCGGGGTGAAGGAGCTGGTGCTGATGCCCTGTGAGGAGGACTTCTGCAGGTTTGAGAAGGGGAGCAAGGTCCTGCTGAGAAGGTTCTTCCTCCTGAAGAGGATCCTTTCCGAAACGGGAAGGGGGGAGGTCCTGAGGCTCAGCGAGAGATCCAGGAAGGTGATCTTCCACGAGGAGAAGTGCATAGGGTGTGGGACCTGCGTGGACCTCTGCCCCTATAAGGCCGCGAAGCTCCTCCCCTTCAAGAAGGTGGCGGAGTTCGACCTGGAGAAGTGCATGGGGTGCGGGATATGCGTTTCCCGCTGCCCGGCCTTTGCCCTGGAGCTGGAAGGCTTCGAGCGCTCCTCCCTGCTGGCTAGGATGAGGGAGGGGGCCAGAATCGTGGTGCTGGCCTGCCAGTGGGCGGAGTTCGCCTGGGGGGACGAGCTGGCGGGGATAAAGCGAAAGCTCCCGAAGGGCGTGGAGCTGGTCTACCTCCCCTGTTTGGGCCTGGCCGACCAGCTCTTCGTGCTGGAGGCCCTCCGAGAAGGAAGCAAGGGGGTGCTGGTGCTGGGCTGCCCGGAGGAGGAATGCAAGCTGGAGGAGGGCAGCAGGTCGGCCTCGCGCTACCTGAAGGAGCTGGAGGAGAAGCTGGAACAGGTGGGGCTCTCGGGGAGGGTCAGGTTCTCCACCCTTTCCCCCCGGGATCCCCAGCTTCTGGAAAAGGAGCTCCTTGAGTTCTCCAGGTCTCTCGGGAAGTGAGGGGCTCGTCCTGGCCGTCTCCGGGAAAGGGGGGGCGGGGAAGAGCACCCTCTCCGCCCTCCTGATCAGGGTGCTTT
>CAZDZG010000064.1:0-2985 GCA_964509845.1 Hadarchaeota archaeon (SeqCode)
TCCTCAGGAGGTGGGTCAGCCCCCCAGATGATCCAGTTGGCGTGGGAGAGGACCACCCTCCCTATTCCCTCCGGCCGTACCCCAGCTTCCTCAGGTTGGAGCGCAGGAGGGTCCCGTCCCAGCCCGTGTCAAACAGCAACCCCTCCTCCCCCCGCTCGATCAGGCAGGAGAATCCCCAGCCCCTCCCGAAGCCCGGAAGGGCCTCGTTATCGTACACGCTGGTTAGCCTCACCCTCCTCCCTCTCCTCCCGGGCCTAAAACGGATAACTTCGTAATCCGTCCAAGAGGGGAGAAAAGTTTCTATTCTGTGAGAACAAGTTCTCCGTAGAAAATAGAAGTGAGAATGCCAAAAATTGAAAGCGGAGTTACCAACCCCACCTCATCTCCGCCGAACGGCCTTCAGGAGGGGTGACTTTTCGCCTCCCGCGTCCTCGAGTGGGCGGTGGCCAGCCGGCGAGTTCTTCCAGAGGGATCCCCACAAGAACGAGGTGGATGCTGTGATCGTCCGGGAAAACCCGTGCCGTGGAGGTAAAGTTCGGGAAGGTGGAGATGGGCGGTCTCAAGTTCAGAGAGGTAAAAAGGGCTACGTGATACCCCCGAGGCTGAGGAGGGGCATCAAAAAGGTGGACACACCGATCCGTCCCGCCCGCGTTCAGGTTCCTCCTCCATCCCACCGGTACCTCGGGCCGCCCCAGCGTAAGGGTACACACGTAACCAGTTACGGGTGTAACCGAGGTTTCGTCAAGACCTCTCCGGCTATGCCCATTAGAGGAGATCCGTGAGGGATTTTAAGTTACAGGTGTAACTAGTTACAGGTGTAACCTATGCTCTTCGACCTGAGGCCCAAGGAGAATCGGAGGGACCTGTTCGGCCGGGAGAGGGAGTTCCGCGAGCTGGAGAGGCTTACGGAGAGCGAGTGGGTTGCCGTGGTGGGGGCCAGGATGACGGGCAAAACCAGCCTCGTGAAGACCTTCGTAGCGGAAAAGTCCCGTCGGGGAGACACGCTGGTCCTGTACCTCAACCTCCTGGGAGCCAGGGGGATCAAAGACTTCGTCGCCAGACTTTCTGAAGCCGTGAGCTCCAAAGTGAGCTCCCGGGAGATCTCACTGAAGCTGCCCTTCGTGGAGGTCACCCAGTCCTCAAGGCTCGTGGAGAACCTCTTCTCGCAACTCCGAACCACCAGAAAGAGGGTGATGATCGCCCTAGACGAGGTCCAGGAGCTGTACTGGGTCTCCTGGCAGTTCCTCAAGCTGCTCAAGATGATTCATGACACCTATCCCAACGTGAGCTTCATCTTCACCGGCTCCATGTTCGGCCTCATGCACATCCTGCTCCAGCCGGAGGTTTCTTCCCCGATGTACGGGAGGAAGCCGGCTAAGGTGGAGCTGGCTCCCTTCTCGGAGGAGACCTCCCTGGCCTTCCTGAGGAAGGGGTTCAGGGAGCTGGGGGTCCCGGCTGAGGAGGGGGAGCTGAGGGAGGCGGTCGGTGCGCTCGACGGCTACGTGGGATGGCTCACGTACTACGGGAACTTCAGGGGCATCAGGGGAATGAGCCAGGCGGCGGCCCTGGAGGAGGTCGTGAACGAGGGAAAGAAGGTGGTGGGCCAGGAGCTGAAGAACTTCCTGAAGGGCAGGGATGAGAAGGCCTACCTGACGGTCCTGAGGAGCGCCGCCCTGGGGGCCAGGTGGAGCGAAATCAGGGAAGCGCTGAAAAGCAGGTTCGGAGAGTTCAACAGCAAGAGAATCTCCGACATCCTGAGGGTCCTGATGGCCTCGATGCTCGTGGAGAAGAGGGGGGAGGTCTATGTGGTCCCCGATCCCGTGCTGAGGAAGATCGTGCTGGAGGGGGTCTGAGCTTCACCGACCCGATGCGGATAAGGTCAGGAGAACTCCAGGAAGAGCCAGCAGACCCCAAGCTGGAGCAGGGTGAGGGGGAGCCCCACCCTCACGAACTCGAAGAAGGTGAGGGTCTCCCCTCTTCTCTCCGCGTTCTGGATGATGATCACGTTGCTGGCGGCCCCCAGGATGGTGAGGTTGCCCGCCAGGGTGCTCCCGGCCGCCAGGGTCACCAGGGCCCGGGAGGAGGCCCCGGCGTGGAGGAGGAGGGGGAGGTAGAGGGCCACCAGGGGGACGTTGGAGAGGAGCTGGCTGAGGAGTACCCCCACCAGAAGGATGGAGGGAACGGAGAGCAGGTTCAGGCTGGTGCGCTCCAGCAGGGACTGGAAGAAGCCGGTGGACCAGACGCTCTCCATCAGCACGAACATGGAGGCGAAGAAGACCAGGGTGGGCCAGTCCACCAGCCTGAGCAGCCTGAGCCTCCTGCGACTGAAGAGGAGGAGGGGGAGGGCGGAGCCGAGGGCGATGTAGGTCAGCCTGAAGTCCAGCCGGGGAAGGAACACCGCTGCCACCACCTTCGCCCCCACCAGTCCCAGCGCCAGCCCCAGCGAGAGCCTGCAGAGGCGGGCCAGCTCCCGGTCCCTTATGCGCTCCTGGGGATCCCTCCTGAGCCTGCGCCCGAAGTGCCGCCGGTAGAAGAGCCTGAGGAGGAGGTAGGCCAGGAGGAGGTTGACCAGGGTGGGGAGGAGGAGGTACCTGAAGAAGAGGAGGAAGGGCCTCTCCAGCCGGAGGGCGATGAGGAGGTTCTGGGGGTTCCCTATGGGGCTGAGGACGCTGCCCGTGGTGACCGCGAAGGCCAGGGTGAGGAGGAGGAGCCTGGGGGGGAGGCCGTGTCTCCTGGCCAGCAGCAGGACCAGGGGGGTGCCTATGATGGCCAGGGTGTCGTTCATGAGGAGGGCGGAGGAGAAGCCCATGAGGAAGAGCAGCCTGAGGACCAGCGAGTCCACCGAGCGCGCCCTCAAAAACCTGGAGGAGAGGTGGGAGAGGTAGCCGCTCTCCTCCAGGGCCGCCCCCACCACGAACATCCCGAAGAGGAAGAGCATCACGTCGGGGTCTATGGCCTCCAGGGCCCGGCGGGGGGAGATCTGGC
>CAZDZG010000065.1:0-2827 GCA_964509845.1 Hadarchaeota archaeon (SeqCode)
TCCGGCCCGCGGAACTGCTTCTCGAAGAGCTCCCTCACCCTCCCCAGCTTGTCCGCCTCCCCCGGCCCCTTGTCCTCCCTCACCCTCACGATCCTGGCCAGCCTGAGGGCCATGCCGCAGGGGTACTTCGGGCTGCGCTGGATCTCGTTGTAGGCCACCTCCACCACCACCTCGGGCTTCACCCAGATCCTCCTCCCCTCCTCCGAGACCTTCAGGGAGAGCAGCCTCTTCGTCATCTCCTCCAGCTCCCTGTCCGTCAGCCCCTTGAAGGTCTTCCCCACCACCTCGAACTTCCCCTTCTCCTCGTCCAGGGCGGCCAGGTAGTAATCGGAGAGGTACCTGGCCCTCCTCCCGTATCCCCACTCCGCCCCCACGATCACCAGGTCGAGGGTCTCGGGCACGGGCTTGATCTTCAGCCAGAGCCTCTCCCTGGCTCCGGGAAGGTAGGGTCCGTCCAGCCTCTTGGCCACCACCCCCTCGTGCCCCTCCGCCCTGGCCCTGCGCAGGAACCCCTCCGCCTCGGAGGCGCTGGAGGTCACCAGCCTATCCGTGAGGAGCCCGGGGCAAAGCCCCTCCAGTCTCTCCCTCCTCTCCGAGTAGGGGAGGTCCAGCAGGGGTTCCCCGTTCAGGTAGAGGAGGTCGAACAGGTAGAGCCTGAGCGGGACCTCACCCCTCGCCCTCTCCACCCCCCTCTCCCTCCTGAACCTGCGGAGGAGGTACTGGAAGGGAAGGGGCCTTCCCCCCTCCACCGCCACCACTTCCCCGTCCAGGATGGCCTCCCTGGCCCCCACCCCCTTCGCCTCCTCCACCACCTCGGGCAGGCTTTCCGTGACCTCCTTGAACCCCCTGCTGAAGATCCTCACCCTTCCCTCCTTCACGTGGATCTGGACCCTGGCCCCGTCCAGCTTCACCTCGAAGGAGCTCCTCCCCCCGTGTTCCCTCAGGGCCTCCTCCACTCCCTGGGCGGGCTGGGCCAGCATGGGCTCCACGGGATGGAAGGGCTGGAGGGAGAGGGAGGAGAGGGCCTCCCTCCCCCCCTCCGCCAGGAGCCCGGCCAGCCTCCCCGCATCCGCCGAGAGGACGAGCCCCCTCCTCCCCTCCTCCTCAGGGATCCCGAAGGCCCTGGCGAGGGAGAGGCGGAGGAGCTCCTCCTTGAAGCCCGTCCTCATCTCCCCCGTCACCACCTTCACCAGCAGCTTGGCCTCCTCCGGGCTGCACCGGTTCAGCAGCCCCTCCAGCCTCCTCTCCTTCTTCTCCCTCTCCCCCTCCCCCGCTATCCTTCCCAGCTCCCTCCAGACCTCCAGCAGCTCCAGGGGGCGCCGGTCCAGAGTGAGGGGGAGGTAGCGCCGGCGGAGGAAGAGGAGCCTGGCCGTCTCCCCCAGGTCACCCGTCTCCCTGAAGGCCTGGGAGAGCTCCCCCTGCCCCAGACCCGTGATCCTCAGCAGGATCCCCCTGAGCGTCATCCAGTCCACCCCCAGGGTTCCGGGATGGGAGGGGGGAAGGGGCCTGCCCAATAACATGTGGCAGAAGGGCTCCACCTCCTCCTTCCGGAGGGAGCGAAGGAAGGAGGAAACCCTCTCCACCTTCTCCCCCCTCTTCCTGGTCCTCTCAAGCTCCTCGCAGAGCTCGGCCATCTTCCTGAACTCCATCCTCCTCGAAGAAACTTGGCGATAGGGTTAAAAGGGGAACCAGAGGAAAAGGAGAGGTCTGGCGGAGGTGGTGGGGGATGAAGGCGGAGCTGACCCTGGCCCTGCTCTTCCTCCTGATCCTCCTTCCCCCCGCCTCCGCCCTCCACCGCAGGGATTACGTTTCATACTACGCCGGGATCCCCACCGTCCTGGAGGGGAAGATCGCGGACAACTGGGGAGGGCTCTCCCTGCTCCTCGAGCTCGAGGTTCACTCCACCCCCCTCTTCCTCTCCTCCTCCTCCGACTCCCTAGGGAGCTTCCGCTTTGAGCTGAAGGGGCTGGAGGGGGAGCACGAGTTCTGGCTCAGGATCCCCCTGCCTGGTTACCGTCCCTCCCCCTCCCTGCTGCGGAAGGCGGAGAGGGAGGGCCTGGAGGTTTACAGGGAGGGGGAAAGGCTGGTGGTGCACGGCTTCCTCTCCTCCGGTAGGACCAGGGACCTGGGGACGCTGGAGTTCCTCTTCGATCCCCTCTCCCTTTCCCTCTCCCCCGAATCCGCCTCCTCCCCTCCCTCCTCCTACACCAGGATCGGGATCCCCTTCACCGCCCAGAGGGTGGTACAGGCCAGGGATGCGAGCGGAAACCCCGTATACGAGGAGGTGAGGATTCCCACCGGATACCGGTGGGAGGAGTACGTGCGGACGGGAGATCGCACCGAGACCCTTTCCCTTTCCCCCTGGGAGGGGGAGTGGGTTCCCACGGGCAGGACCTGCGAGAAGTTCAAGCTGGCCTCCCTGCCTTCCCTTCCGGGCGGCTACAGATGGACGAAGGTGGGCAGCGGGATCCTCTACGACACCTACCGGGAGGAGCACAACAGGGTGGAGGAGCTGAGGGCGCAGGGGTGGCGGGTGGAACCCCGCTACCGGACCGAGACCTACTGGACGGCGGACGTCTATCGGTGGGAGAAGGTGGGGTCCCACAAGGAGTACGGAAGCTGGACCCGCACGGGTTCCGTGACCGTCAGGGCCAACGCCTCCGGCCTTCCCTCAGGGATTTACGATGGGGCCTGGGTGCAGACCTCCGAGACGAGCGCCGTGAGGTGGTGGGTCAGGGACTCCCCGGTCTACACCACCTATTACGTTTACAGCTACACCCTGTACAGGAGGAACTGGCGCTGGCTCCCGCCGGGCTGGGGACCCTGG
>CAZDZG010000066.1:0-1114 GCA_964509845.1 Hadarchaeota archaeon (SeqCode)
GCCGCGGAGGCCAGGAAGATCAGGGAGATGAAGAAGGTGATCTTCCCCAGCCCGGCATCCCAGCCGCTTGCGTGGAGGGAAAAGGAGCCCACGGGGTAGGAATACCAGCTTCCGAGGGAACCCACCAGAAGGAGCAGCCCGGCCGTGGCCAGGAGCAGCCCGGGATGACGGGAGAAATCCTGCAGGGTAAGCGGTCTTCTCACGTTTTCCCTCTTTCTGGTGGGATTTAAATCTTTATCCAGTCGGATTTTTCCCTTTCCCCAGAAAGAGGAAGTGCGTCCCGCCCAGGTGGTAGATCAGCTCCACGGCTTCCGGATTGAACTTTTCCCCGTCAAAGACCCTCTCGTCGGCGTAGGCCTCCACCACCTCCCCCACGAAGAGGGTATGGTCCCCCACCTCCACCTTCTTCACCACCCTGCACTCCAGGTGCGCTATTCCCTCCTTCACCACCGGAGCCCTCAGGCGACGGGAGGGAAGGGGGGTGAGGTTCACCTCCCTGAACTTGTCCCTATTCCTGCCCGAGAGCGTCCCGCACCTCTTCACCTTCTCGAGGAGGGAGGCGGGAGGTATACTTATGGCGAACTCCCCGCTCCGGGAGATCACCCCGTGGGAGTACCGGTTCTTTCCTATCGAGACCCCCACCAGCGGGGGATCGAAGGATAGAGGGGTGCTCCAGGCCACCGTCAGGACGTTGGGCTTCCCCTCTTCCGCGCAGGTGACCAGCACCACCTGCCTGGGATGGAGGAGCCTGTACACCTTGTCCCTGGGAACCTCCCTCACGGAGGAGAGTGGGAGGGGAGCCTTTTATCCTTGTTCCATCCGGGAAGTGGCTCATCCCATAGGGTTAAGGGGGAGCTGGGCGAGGAGATGAAAGGGAGCGTCGGCAAGCTTTTTAAAGGCGTTACCGGAAGAGGAGGAGGTGCAAAAATGGAAAAACCGAGGCCGCCGAAGAAGGCCCTGGCGATCTTGCTGCTGGCCATAGTCTTCCTTCTGTCCTCTCTGGTGGCCATCTACCAGGCCGAGGCCTCGGATTGGCCCCTGACCTACGGAGGAGTGCTGCTGGTGGTGGGCCTGGTGCTCCTGCTAGCGGCGGGTCGCCTGGCCAGAAAGTACG
>CAZDZG010000066.1:1214-2770 GCA_964509845.1 Hadarchaeota archaeon (SeqCode)
AGCCCTCCTTCCCTCATCGGTGGTCGAAGGAGGGCTTCCTTTTTTCCACGAAGGCCCTCACCCCCTCCCAGAAGTCGTGGGTGCCCAGGACCTTCTCACCCACCTCCTTCTCCAGGCGCAGCCCCTCCTCCAGCGGTCTTCCCAGCCCCAGCATCACCGCCTTCTTGTCCGCCCTGATGGCCCCCTGAGGG
Source organism: Hadarchaeota archaeon (SeqCode) (assembly GCA_964509845.1). Lineage (GTDB taxonomy): Archaea > Hadarchaeota > Hadarchaeia > Hadarchaeales > WYZ-LMO6 > WYZ-LMO6. The sequence goes on from CAZDZG010000066.1 coordinate 1,406, forward strand.
TATTCGCAGAGCTGTCGCGCAATCTCCTTCGCCCTGGGCAGGAGCCTCTCCCTCGGCACCACCTCGTTCACCAGCCCTATCCGGTAGGCCTCCCAGGCATCGATCCTCTTCCCCGTGAGGATGAGCTCCATGGCCCTTCCCAGCCCCACGATCCTGGGGAGCCTCTGGGTAAGCCCGTCTATCAGGGGGACGTTCCATCTCCTCTCCAGGCAGCCGAACTCCGCGTTCTCCGAGGCGATCCTGAGGTCGGCCAGGCAGGCTATCTCCAGCCCTCCGCCGAAGCAGTAGCCGTTGATGGCGGCTATGATGGGCTTGAAGATGTCGGTGCCCCTGGTGTACCCCAGGAAGCCCATCTCCCTTCCCTCGAACTCGAGGAGGCTGGTAAGGTTTTTCAGGTCGGCCCCGGAGCAGAAGCTCTTGTCCCCGGCTCCCGTGATGATGGCCACGAAGAGGTCCTCGTCATCCCGGAAGCGCAGCCAGGCTTCCATCAGCAGCTTGGCGGTCTCCCCGTCGATGCAGTTCATCACCTCCGGACGGTTGATGGTGATGAGGAAGAGGTGATCCTCCACGGAGGTGAGCACCTTGGGCATCCTTTATCCTATCTCTCCCCTCTTTTGAGGCTTCCGGGCTCACACGGGAAGGAGGCGGGCGGAGGTGCTCTTGAGCCCCTCCGGCCTCTGTCCCACCCTCCAGCCCTTTCCGGTGGTCTCGCAGTAGGCGTAGAGCCTCCCGGCGTGGGAGTAGTAGGTCAGGGGGTAGCTGCGGTTCCACCTCTCCACCACGCCTTGGGGGATCTCCACCCCAACCGCCATGTGCCGGTCCTCCTCCAGCAGGAGGAGCACCACCCCGTATCCCAGGGCCCTCATGAGGGAGGCGAAGAGGAGGGAGGTGTCCTCACAGTCCCCTCCCCCGTCCACGATGGTCTCGATGGGATAGCGGGGGTACTCGTCGTATCCGGTGGTTACGCTGTCGGGGGTGTAGGGCCATCCCTGCACGAAGGCGAGCACGAAGTCTATCCTCTCCAGCTCGTCCCATCTCTCCCCCCTGGCCGCATTCTCGAGCAGCCCGGCCAGGTGGGCCATCCACTGGTCGTCGGCAGGATTGTCCACGTACTCCCGGTAGTCCCGCACCCTTGGCCTGTTGCGGAAGAACCAGTAGGCCTCCTTGGGAATCCTGGACTCGTACCTCCAGGTCTTCCCCCTCGGCCCGGTCGGGTACCTCCACTCGTACGTGATCACGTAGTAACCGTTTTCCTCCCTTACGGTGGGGGGAAGGGGAGGGGGCTGGTAGAGGAGGGAGGGGAGCAGCTGCGTGAAGAAGAGGAAGAGGAGCAACCCCACGGCCGCTCCCACGAGAACGCCCGCC
>CAZDZG010000067.1:0-2736 GCA_964509845.1 Hadarchaeota archaeon (SeqCode)
TTAAGCCCCAGCCCTCCCTCCTTCAGCCGATGAGGCTGAGGATCCCCGGACCCATCTCCGCCGGCATCCTTCTCTCCTACCGGTGCAGCGGGGAGTGCAGGCACTGCATGTACGCCTGCTCGCCCGGCTGGAGGGATGGATGGCTCCCGGAGGGGAGGCTGGGGAGGATGCTGGAGGGCCTCCGGGGGAGAATAGTGGGGGCCCCGGGAGGGGGGATAGGCATCAACCACGGCCTGCACCTGACCGGGGGAGAGCCCTTCCTGAACTTCAGGCTCCTGCTGAGGGCGGTGAGGAGGGCGGCGGAGATGGGCATCCCCTCCACCTTCGTGGAGACCAACTCCTGCTGGTGCACGGACGACGAGAGCACCAGGGAGAGGCTGCTGGAGCTCAGGGGGGCCGGGCTGCAAGGGATGCTGGTGAGCGTGAACCCCTTCGTGGTGGAGCACGTCCCCTTCGAGAGGATAGAGAGGGCGGTGCGCGTGGGCTCGGAGGTCTTCGGGGAGAACCTCCTGGTCTACCAGCCCCTCTTCTACCTCCTCTTCAGGAGGATGGGCCTCCGCGGTACCCTCCCCTTCGAGAGGTACCTGGAGCTCTTCGGCGCACGCAGCCTCCTGCACGCCGAGCTGCTCCCCATGGGCAGGGCCGTGTACAGACTGGAGGGGGTGCTGGGGGAGCTGTACGGGAGGAGGAGGGCGGAGGACTTCTTCGGGCAGTCCTGCCTGGCGGAACTCACCAGGCCCTGGCACGTTCACCTGGACAGTCAGGGAAACTATGTGCCGGGGTACTGCGGGGGCCTCTCGCTGGGGGAGGCGGAGGACCTGGAGGGGCTCCTCTCCGGGGTGGAGCTGGAGGACAGGCCCGTGCTGGGGGCCCTGGTGAGGGACCTGAGGCTCCTTTACGAGCTGGCGGGGGAGTTCGGCTACAGGGAGAGGGAGGAGGGGTACGTCTCCAGGTGCCACCTGTGCCTGGACCTCAGGAGGCATCTGGCGAGGGAGACCGGGGAGTTCAGGGAGCTGAGGCCCAGGGAGTTCTACGAGCACCTGTAGCCGACCGGCCGCCTGGTCCGGGTCGGGTTCGTGAGCCTGAGCAGCCACTCCACAGGGGCAGAACCGATCCTACACTCCCTCGTTCCTTCAGGCCTCCCCTTTCCGGCCCTAGACCAGCAGCACGGAGAAGATCCCCGTCAGGAAGATCCCGTCGAAGGTTCCCGCCCCACCTATGCTCACCACCGGGGCCCCAAGCCCCCCGACCTTCCTCAGGTTCAGCAGATCGGCCCCTATGAGGGTTCCCAGGGTCCCAGAGAGGTAGGCCAGCGGGGCGGCGCATCCCCCTCCCAGCAGGAGGGCCACCAGGGCGGAGAAGAGGGGGGGAAGGAGGGCGGGCATCACGATCCCCACCCCCCGTACGGGCCTGGCCAGCCTCCAGCAGAAGAGGGAGACCAGCAGGACGCCCAGGGGGATCCTCCAGGTGAGCTGGGAGCCGAACCTGAGCAGGAGGAAGCAGGAGAGGAGCACGGGGATCACCGCCCCTCCCAGGTTCACCGCCACCACCGTCCTCCTCTCCTCCCTTCCCGTCACCAGAACGGGGTAGAGGAGGCCGTAGATCCCCCTCACCTCCACCCTCACCACCTCCTCCTCCCTGCGCAGGGTCCCGACGGGGAGGTTGATCGCGCTCCCCAGCAGGGAGAGGAGGAGGAGCTGGAGGGCCAGGAAGGGGGGAAGACCCAGCCTGAGGAAGGCCTCCCCCATCAGCAGGGGGAAGAAGAGGGCCAGGAGGATCAGGAGGAGGAAGAGGGGGAGGGCGAGGGGGAGGTAGAGGAGCCTCAAACCTTCACCCGAAGAGCTCCCGGTACCCCGCCCGCTCCGCGTCCTGCAGGAAGAGCCTCACCCCCTCCTCGGTCTTGGGGTGCCTGAACATCGCCCTGAGCACCTGGAAGGGGACCGTGGCCACGTCCGCCCCCGCCTCCGCCACCTCCCTGACCTGCCTGGGGTGCCTGAGGCTCGAGGCTATCACCTTGGTCCTGAACCTGTACTGCCTGAGGATCCTCACCGTGCTCCTCACCAGCTCCACCCCGCTCAGGATCCCCTGGTTTTCGCCGGGATCCGCCAGCGCCCTCACCTCCCCGTCCTGGTAGAGCTCCCCCAGCCCTCCCCCCTTCCCCGCGGCCTCCTCCACCTTCCTCTCGCTGAGCCTGCGGAGGAGGGAGTGATCGAAGTAATCGTACTTCCCGAAGGGTATCCCCAGCCTCCCCCTCACCAGGTCGTCTATCCTGCCCGCGAAAGGGCTCACGTACCTCGCCCCCGCCTTGGCCGCGAGCAGGGCCTGCTCGGGGGTCATCACCAGGGTGGCGTTGGTGGGGATCCTGAGCCTGGCCAGCTCCCTCAGGGCCCTTATCCCCTCCCCCTCCCCTCCCTCCCCAAGCGAGGTGCAGACCGGAACCTTGATCACCACGTTCCTGGCCACGGGATTGAACTTCCTGTAGAGGATCCTGGCCTCCTCCACCATCTCCTCCGCCCTGAGCCCCATCACCTCCAGGCTCACCGGCCTCCCCCTCCCCGCCAGCCTGCAGATCTCCCTCACGTGCTCCTCCAGGGATTCCGAGCCCTCCTCCTCCATGGCCGCCCTGAGGAGGGAGGGATTGGTGGTCACCCCGTCCACCACCCCCCACCCCATGGCCTCCCTTATCTCGGAGAGCTTGGCGGTGTCCACGAAGAGCTGCATCCTTCCCCTCTCCCT
>CAZDZG010000068.1:0-2665 GCA_964509845.1 Hadarchaeota archaeon (SeqCode)
TTCAGGGTGGAGGTCTTCCCGCTGGCCGTCCCCCCTATCACCATCACGCTGCACCGGTTCTCTATGGCCAGCCAGAGGTAGGCGAGCATCTCCGGGCTGAAGGTATGGAACCTTATGAGGTCCACGGGGGTGAAGACCCTTCCCAGCCACTTCCTGATGGAGAAGGAGGCCCCCCTGGCGGTGATTTCGTCCCCGAAGGTGACCTGGATCCTGGCCCCGTCCGGAAGCCTGGAATCCACCACGGGCTCGGCAAAGGAGAGGTGTTTGCCGCTGCGCTCCGCCAGCAGGGCGTTGAAGTTATCCAGCTCCTCCTTCTCGAACTGGATGTTGGTCTCCATGTTGTAGTACCTCCTGTGATAGATGAAGAGGGGGATTCCGGGTCCGTCGCAGGAGATGTCCTCGATCATGGGATCCTTCAGCAGGGCATCGATCTTCCTGAAGCCCAGGTTCTCCCTCCTCAGGAAGTAGTAGAGGCGGTAGAGGGTCTTGAGGTCCGAAATTCCCATCTTCTCCGCCAGCTTCACCATCTCCCCCACCAGAATTTCCTCCTTCTGTTCCGGGGGGGTCTCGTAGGGAAGCCGGTTTTTCAGTTCCTCCCACATCTCCCTGAGGATCCCCTGCTCCTCGAAGCTGAGCCTGGGCTCCACCAGCTGGTATCTCAGGCGCCCCGTTTCCACCTCCCTGAGGATGACAGCGTAGGAGAAGGGCCTCTCTATCCAGTACCTCTCCACCTCCACGTATCCCTTGGGGGGGGAGGTGAACTCCTCCAGCCTTCCCAGGGTCCTGAGGTCGTAGGGGGGGAAGCCGGGGATGGCCCGCACCGCTTCCTCCTCCCTCTCAGGCAGCTCCTCCGCCAGGTGTTCTATGCCCAGGGAAAGGAGGGAAAGGCCCTGTATCCCCTCCTTCACCTCCCTTTCCGCCAGGGCAGCCTTATTTTCCAAGACCGCCAGCTCCTCCCCCCTTTCCAGCAGCACCGCCTTGAGTTCCTCCCCCTTTACAGGATCCTCGGGTCCTTCCCTCTTTTCGGGGGAAACGGGCCCTTCGGGGAGGGGGGGTTCGTACAGGAGCCTCCTCAGTCTTTCCACGAGCTCCTTTCTCTCCCCCTCGGGAAGCTCGGATCCCTTCCCGGGAGCACCCTCCTGGGGGGTCAGGAGCTCCCCGAACTTGGGATACCTCTCCGCCAACTTCCGGAAGTAATCCAGGCCCTCCTCCATCGTTTTCACTTTCTTTCCCGAAGAAAAAGGCTTTTGGGGCTAAGCGCTTAGCTCCTCCCTCACCCTCCTGGCCAGCTCTCGAAGGGCCTTGGAAGCCGGGGAGCGGGGTTTGTGCAGGACCACGGGCCTCCTGGCCAGGACGGACTCCCCCACGCTCTTGTCCTCCGGGATGACACCCAGTCCCTTGAGCTTGAGGATACCGGTGACTTCCCTGGGCTTCAGCTGTCTGGTTCCGAAGAGGAGGCTCTTCCTCATCCGGTTGATCACCACCCCCATCACGCTCTTCTCCAGCAGGACCGCTATGTCCCTGCTGGTGGAAACATCCGAGACGGAGACGGGGTCGGGAGTGGTGACCAGGAGGACCTTATCCGATTCGGTCAGGGGTACCAGAGAATTCTTGTTCACCCCGGGAGGGGTGTCTATGAGGAGGAGGTCGTACTGGTCCTTCAGGAAGGAGAGCACGGAGGGGAAGAGCTCCAGTTTGGCCTTCAGGTAGCCCCTGAGGGAGGGCACCACCGGGAGGAGGGGAACGCCGAAGACCTGGGTGACGGCCTTGGTCACCTCCTCCTCCGAAATCTTCTCGGAAGAGAGGAGGGCATGCAGTCCAGCACTCCCAGACCTCCCGCCCAGGTGCTGGGTGAGGTCCCCCGAGGCCAGGTCCGCGTCCACCATCAGAACCTTGATTCCTCCCCTGTTCAGCAGGACTCCCAGATTGGCGGTCAGGGTGGTTTTTCCCACCCCACCCTTGGCGGAGACCACCGAGAGGATCATCCGTCTCCTTGTTTATGGGAGGGGGATTTAAAAAAGGTGGGGATTCCTTTTATTCCGGCCCCCCAAGAATAACTGATGCCCAAGATTCCCACAGGCATAGAGAGCCTGGACCTGGCCATGGGAGGGGGCATACCCTCCGGTTCGTTGGTGCTCCTGGTGGGGGAGTCGGGGGCAGGCAAGAGCGAGTTCTGCTACACCGTAACCGCCAACGTCAACTCCATGAGGGAGGATCCCTCCCTCCTTCCCGCCGGTTTCGACCTGGTCCTGCCGGAGCGCGTCTGGTACGCTACCTTCAGCAGGAGCGAGGAAGGGGTGCTTTCGGACGTGAGGGGGAAGTTCAGCGAGGATTTCTATAACAGGTTCACCAGGGGAACCTTCTTCAGGGAGTTCCTCTCCGTTCCTTCCCGCCTGACCACCTTCCAGGAATGGGTGGCGAGCATGATAAGCGATGGGGGGCACATCAAACTGCGCCGGGAGGTCTTTTCCTCCCTGGCCAAGTTCCTGGAGAGGGAGGGACCGGGGACGATGGTGGTCTTCCACACCCTCACCGACTTCTCCCTGCTCTTTAGGAAGGGGGAGGAGATGGAGTTCGTGAGCTTTTTGCAGAGTCTGAGGGAGATCTGCAGGGAGTGGAACGTTACGGTTTTGGCCATCCTGGCCAGCGGGATCTTCAGCCCGGA
>CAZDZG010000069.1:0-2636 GCA_964509845.1 Hadarchaeota archaeon (SeqCode)
CCCTCAGCAGGGAGCGGAGGGCTTCCTCCGGCTCGGGGATGGGTCCGGGCGGGATGGGCCTGACCCTCACGGGCTCGGCCTCGGGGAGCTCCTCGAAGCTGGGTCGGGCGGGCTCCAGCCTGCTCAGCGGAACGGCGGGCATGGCCTCCGCCCCCCTCGGAAGGCGCACCCTCGGGCGCACCAGGCTGGCGAGAGGCACCTTCGGGAGGATGGGGCGGAAGCGCCAGGCATAGATGAAGTAGCCCGCCGCCCCCACCGCCATCAGGCTCCCCACCAGCAGGAGGAGGAGGGTGGGAGGCCAGGAAAGGGGCGGGGGAAGAGCGGGGGGCCTGGTGGTGTACAGGGCCAGGGCCCTGGGCCAGCGGGAGGGAGAGACGGTGAAGACCAGGTATCCCTCCCTCTCTTCCCGGAGGACCAGCGGAAGCTCCTCCCATCCCTCCGCCAGGGCGAAGAGTCTCAATTTCCTTCCCCTAACCTCCTCCTCCCTCACCCACAGCTCCACCTCCAGGCTTTCCACCTCCGCCGCCGGCCTCAGCCCCATCACCGCCCCTCCGTAGGCCTTCCCGGGCGGCGGGGGTAGCCAGCGGAAGAGGGTGGGAACGGAGGGACCCTCCAGCTCCAGCAGGGAGAGGGATAGCCTGGGCACGCTCTCCCTCAGGACCAGCCCCACCCTCCTCACCAGCCGGGCGGAGGGGAAGAGGAACTCCACCTCCTCCCCCTCTTCCACGTTCTCCCTGAGGGCCACGGAGGTGGGGGAGGGGGTGAGGAAGCTTCCGGTGGCCCAGGGGGAGGGATGACCCACCCCGTCCACCGCCCTCACGCGCCAGAAGTACATCCCCTCCTCCAGCCCCTCCGGGATCAGGCTGGTCACCCTCAGCGTCCTCCTCACCACCGGGGAGGAGAAGGAGGGATCAGTACCCACCTCCACCTCGTACCTCACTCCGGAGAGGTCCCTCACCTCCGACCAGCTCAGCACCGGGGTCCTGGTCCCCACCATCTCTCCCTCCGAGGGGGAGAGGAGGACGGGGGGCGGCGGCGGGAAGAGGTCCACCCCGCAGGAGGCCTGGGCCAGGGAGGGCTGAGGCTCGGTGAGGTTGTCGTTGTCCGTGGCCCTGCTGCAGAACTCGTAGAACCCTTCTCCCTCGGGGGCGGTGAAGCTCCAGCTCCAGGGCTCGATCTCATCCACCCCGAACTCCTTCCACCCTCCCCACCTCACGTTGTCGGGGGAGTACCTGTACCAGAGGGCCACCGAGACCACCCTTCCGTCCCTGTCCTCCGCCACCGCGCTCACAACGAACGGAACCGACGTCCTCCAGTAAGGCTCGAGGGGCTGGACGGAGGAGGTGGGAAGGAGGGCCGGGAGGGCCTTCACCCGCAGGAGGAAGGAGGCGGTGCGCCTCCTCCCCTCCGCATCCCCTCCCACCACCAGCAGGGAGTAGGAGCCCTCGGGCGTTCCCCTCCTCACCGTCAGGGTCAGGAGGGAGGTGAAGGGAGGAGTGCCGCGCTCCGGGGAGAGGCTGGCCAGCACCCCCTCCGGAAGGTTCTCCACCGTCAGCTCCACGGTGAGGGAGTAGCCTCCCGAGGGCCGCACCTCCACCTGAACGGTGAGGCTCCCTCCCTCCTGCACCTCCCCCGCGGCTGGGATCAGGGAGAGGCCGAAGTCCGCGGCCGGTGGGGGCGGTGGAGGCGGAGGTGGCGGTGGGGGTGGCGGAGCCTCGGTCCAGGCCCCTCCGATCCAGCCCTCCGTCACGCGCCAGCCCGCTCCGGCTCCCACCTTCACCGACCATCCCTCCAGCGCCAACCACCGGGGCGGGACCGTGGTGGCCCTCCAGGACTCCACTTCCCTCCAGCCCGCGAGCGGGACGAGAGAGGCGACCCAGCCCTCCATCATCCGCCAGACCACCTCCGTGCGGATTCCGAAGCCCAGACCCTCCAGCGCATGCCAGGCCGAGGGGGCCGTCGTCCCCGCCGTCATTCCCTCCAGCTCCCTCCAGGAGGCCAGGGCCCGGGCGGTACCCGTCCAGCCCTCCAGCACCTCCCAGCCGAACGGAGTTCCCGTTTCTCCCGTCCAGGAATCCACCGCCCGCCAGTCCGCGGGGGAGGAGGGGGAGACCGTCCAGCCCTCCAGCACCGTCCAGGAGGGCAGCACCTCCATCAGGACCTGCCAGGAGTCCTGGGTTCCCCAGAGGGCCCGCGCCAGGGTGGCCGCGGCCAGGGCCTCCAGCTCCAGCCAGCCCGCCCTGGTGCCGGTCTCTCCCGTCCAGGAGTCCAGGGAACGCCAGAGCAGGGGAGCCCCCGCCCCCGCCTGCCAGGACTCCAGCGAGAACCAGGCCTCCGTGAGGTTGACCGTGAAGATCCCCGAGCTGTTCTCGTTTCCGGCCCCGTCCACCGCCCTCACGCGCCAGTAGTAGGTTCCCGCCGGCAGAAGGTTCTCGCAGACATGCTCGTTCTCGGTTATGCCGGACCTCAGGTAGAGATGTGGCGGGGAGAGGGTGGGCTCGTTATCCACCAACAGCTCGTAGGTCACCCCGGAGAGATCGGAGACCGAGGTCCAGCGGAAGGTCAGGCCCACTCTGGGTACGGTGCTCCCGTTCTCCGGCTGGAGGAGGGTGGGGGCGGGTGGGGGAACGGGGTCG
>CAZDZG010000070.1:0-2581 GCA_964509845.1 Hadarchaeota archaeon (SeqCode)
TCCCAGATTCAGAGGGAGAGGGCGGAGAGCAGCAGGTGGGAGAGGGTGAAGACCAGGGCGGAGGCCAGCACCATCCTCCTGGCCGTGAGGAGGAACTCCACCTCCCCCCCTCCCCTGAGGGTGGAGAGGTACCAGGCCAGGAGGAGGGTGAGGAGGAGGGAGGTCAGGCCCAGCACCAGCCTGAGGATCACCAGCTCACCCGCCTCCACCAGCCCAGGGAGGAGGGAGGGATAGCCCAGCCCGGCCGCGGCCGCCCTCTCCCTCACGGTGAGGGAGATCCCCGACAGGAGGTCCACGGACCAGAGGGAGAGGGAGCAGACCAGGGGGATGAGGAGGGTGGCCATGAGGCTCAGGTTCCCCAGGCTCTCCTCCATCCTCTCCCTGAACCTCCTCTCCACCCCTCTGAGCATCTCCAGGAACTCCCCCGCCAGCATGCAGGCCCTGCCCGCCGCCTGCTCGGAGGTCCTCCTGAGCGAGAGGATGATCCCGAGGAAGGAACGGATCAGGGGGCTCCCCACCCTTTCCCCCAGCCTCCCCCTGCCGAGCATGGCCTCCTCCAGCCCCAGCCCCAGCCTCTCCTGGGCCCTCACCACCTCCTCCAGCTCCCTAGAGAGCTCCGAGCCCCTCATGAGCTCGGCGGTCTCCCTCAGGGCCTCCCTCATGGGCCTGCCGTCCAGCATGCGGGAGCCCATGAGGCTGAAGGCCATCTCCCAGTCCCTGAGCTTCCTCTCCTCCGCCTCCCTGAGCCCGGCCCGGGGTCCCAGCGAGAGCGTGGCGTACAGGCAGAGGGCCCCGGCCGCCGCCCAGATCACCCAGAGGGAGCTCCCCCTCAGGCCCAGGAGGAAGGGAGTGGAGAGGAGGAGAAAGAGGAGGGCGGAGGCCAGCGCGGGAAGCCTCCCGCCGCGGTGGCGAGGGAGCTCGGGGGAGGGGAGGACGGGCGGCCTCCTCCCCCCCGCGTAGAGGCAGAAGATCCAGAAGGAGAGGAGGACCAGCAGGCAGAGGGAGAGGAAGAAGCGCAGGCCCAGGCCCACCCCCACCATGCCGAAGAGGGGGGAGAGGCCGATCCCCGCCACGATCAGGAGGGAGCCGAAGACCACGAAGGCGGAGGTGAGGGGGACGAGCTGCCCCAGCTCCCTCTCCAGAGAGGCCTCCCTGCTCTCCAGGAGCCTCTCGGGGGCCCTGGAGAGGTCCCTCAGCCTCATGGCCTCCTCCCTCTCCCCGGTGGAGCGGAGGATGTCGAGGAGGGCCGCCCTCACCCCCTCATCTATCTTCCCCCACTCCCCCGCCAGGCGGGCGAGGAGCTCCCTGGTGCTTCCGTACCTGCGCCTGTCCACCTCCACCATCCCCCTCCTCAGGTCCTCCGCGAGTTTTCCCCTCCCCGAGGCCGCCTGGAGCACCGCCCCCCTCAGGTCGGGACGGGAGTGGAGGGCGAAGGAGAGGATCATCACCGTGTTCACCGCCTCCTCCCTGGCCTCCCTGAGCCTCAGGTTCCGGAGGTGGAAGGGATAGAGGTAGGCCAGGAGGCCGAGGAGGAGGGAAAGGAGAAGGGACAGGAGGGGGAGGTACCAGGGGAAGGGCAGGAGGCCGAGCGCGGCCAGGAGGCCCAGGGGGAGGAGGGGAAGGAAGGGGAGGAGGAGGGAACCGAGAAAGCCGGACAGGAACTCCGAGGGACCCACCCCAGCGGTTCTGAGGGCCTCCAGGGTGGAGGGCTGGAGTTCCCCCCTCACCCCGAGGATTCTCCCCCAGAGGCGGCAGTAGGAGGGATAGAGGGGCCTCATCCCCTCAGCCCCTTGAGCCACTCCCTGAAGGAGGCCCTCCCCACCCCCTTCCTCCTCACCAGGGAGAAGTACCTCTCGTAGGCCCTGGAGACCGCCGGGAGCTCCAGCAGGGAGGGATCGCTCCTGGAGAGCTCCACCAGCCTGGCCTTCACCAGGGCCTCCCACAGGATCTCCTGCAGGGCCTCCCCCTCCTCCCTCCCGCTCCTCCGGCAGAGGAAGGGAATGAGCTCGCTTCCTCCCTCCTCGGGAGGAAGGAAGTGCAGGTCCCTGATTCCCTCCTCGACCTCATCCTCCCCCAGCTCGAAGGAGGAGAGCCTCCTCAGGGTCCTGGCCCTTCCCCCCAGCAGGGAGGAGGGGAGGAGGAGGTCCTCCCTCCTGGAGTAGGAGAAGAGCTCGGAGTACTCGGGCTCCTCCCTCCATTCCTTCCTCACCTCGGAGAGCTCCACCACCCTCCTCACCGTTCCCTCCCTCCCCCTGAAGCGGGCGGTCCCCACCACCAGATCCACGTGCTTGTACACGGCCGGGGGGAGGCCAAGGATGTGGCAGATCAGCTCGAACATCTCCCTCCTGCTCCTGGCGTGGAAGCTGCTGACCACGGGCTGGCTCCCCCTCCTGGCGGCCGCCCCCAGCGCCGCCCTCACCGCCTCCTGGGACCTGACCTCCGCGATGAACCAGTAGGCCGGCCCTCCCCTGAGGAAGGCCTCTATCTGCTTCTCCAGCTCCTCCGGCCTCCCTATCCTCACGTTTTCCACGGAGTAGCCGCACCTCACCAGCTCCTCCACGTGAAGCTCGGGGGTGTCCTG
>CAZDZG010000071.1:0-2541 GCA_964509845.1 Hadarchaeota archaeon (SeqCode)
CAGCCCTCCTCCTCATCCTCCTCAGGATCTCCAGGGGATTCGGACGTTCCGGCCATCTGCATCTCAGTTTTATCACCAGCTCTCCCAGGGACCAGCTGGGGTTCGGCTCCTCCCCCGTCAGGATCTCGAAGGGAGCTGACCACACGATCTTTAGCTCCTCACCCTTCACCTTTTCTATAAGCTCGGCCAACTCCCTCTCCAGCTCCCTGCTCCTCCGAACCTCCACCTTGAGCCTCTCCAGCGCCTCCCTGAACTCCCTGAATCTTCCGGTCTCCCGCCTGAAAACCTCGAGGAGTTCGCTCATCCCCTCACCCCATCCTGACCTTCACACCCCAGGGGATCCGCTCCGGCTCACCCTCCTTGGACACCACCCAGATCACGTGGGGGACGGGCTGCCTCTCGGGAAACTCCGACTTCCCGTCGGTGAGGCAGATGGCCAGCTGGGTTCCTGGCCTCCTCCTTCTGATCCATTCGAAGACCGGCCTGTGGGAGGTCCCTCCCCCTCCCCTGAGCCTCACCAGGGAGGGGTCAAAGCCCCCGTCCAGGCGGTAGGCGGCGTGCACCTCGCAGTCGCAGCAGAGAAGCCAGGCCTCCACCCCCTCCAGGGAGCGCAGGAGGTGCACCACCTCGGTCATGAACTCGTCCAGCTCCCTCCTGGAGATGGAGCCCGACGTGTCCACCGCCACCACGCACTCCAGGCTTTCCCTTTTCACCGAGGGGAGGTAGACGCCAAGGTGGAGGCCCCTGGTGGAGGGCCTGAGCCAGGTGAAGTCCACCGGGAGGCTCCTGCTCACGTACCTCCAGAGGAGCGATCTCCAGTCCAGCAGGGGTCCCCTGGAGAGCAGGCGGTACATCCTCTCCACCTCCTCCGGCACGTCCCCCCTCAGCTTGGCGGCCTGGTAGGCCTCGAAGAACCTCTCCCTCCACTCCCCCGTTCCCTCCCCGTCCAGCTCGTGCTCGTCCCTTCCCTCCCTCCACCCGCAGGCGGGGCAGGCCGGGCCCGCGCACTCCCCGCAGGTGATCCTGAACTTTCCCTCCAGCTTGGTGTACAGGCTCTCCGACCAGCCCTCCCTGGCCTTTTTGGGGGATATCCCAAGCCCCCTGAAGAGGGGCTCCCAAGGCCCTGGAAGACCGGCCTCCATTAGGATGGCGTCCACCGCCAGGTCTGCCGCCAGGTTCCAGAGGTGGGGGCACCTCTTCCCCCTCCTGTCCAGGTGCCCCAGCACGAGGTGGAGGATCTCGTGGGCGAGCACCCCGGCCAGCTCCTCCCTACGCAGTTTCCTGACGAACTCCGGGCTGTACCTGATCTCCCCCCTCGAGTTCACTCCCATGGTCCCCACCTTCGGGTCCTCCCGGAACCTCAGGTACATGGCCAGGTAGCCGAAGAAGGGGTGGCGGAGCATGAGCCAGGTCCTGGCCTCCCTTATCCTGAGCTCATCCATAGGCCATCCCCACGATCTCCCTGGCCAGCCTCCCGAACCTCTCCGACTCCTCCGCCCTCTTGCGGAAGAGCTCCGGGTCCAGGGACTTGAGGGACCTCAGCAGGTGGACGGAGTACTCGGAGGAGAGCTCGGAGGAGAGCCTCTGGGCCAGGATGAAGAGCCTCTCCAGGACCTCCCCGTCCCTGTGCCTGAGGTAATGGGACTGGAGGGCGGCCAGCAGGGCGTAGACCTGGTCTGGCTCCCTGGGAAGGGGGAAGTTCTCCGGATCCGCCAGGACGGCCCCGGCGTCGAAGCCCTGGCATAGCTTGAGGAAGGCCACGAACTCGTGCGCCGCCCCCTGCCCCACGGCCGCGGAAACCATGAGCCTGATGGACTCGAGGTCCGTGGTTCCACCCAGGAGCCTGGAGGCGAACTCCCAGGTCCTAGGGGTGGGGAAGGCCGCCGACCTGGACTCCGGATCCCACCTGAACAGCAGCTCCGGTCTGGCCTTAAGGAAGGAGACGATCCTGGGATCCACCCCGTGCTGGAGGGCCCACTCCGACCAGGCCTCGGGACTGGGAACCTCCAGCTCCACGTGGAGGAAGCGGTTGAGGAGGGGAGGGGGAGGATCGTGGGCCTGGGGCCGGTACTCGGGAGGGTTGCCTGCCGCGATCACCCCAACCCCCTCCGCTATCCTGCAGTCGCTCACGCAGCGGTCCAGGACCAGCTGGTAGGCGGCGGCCTGGACGGAGGGAGGGGCCAGGTTGAGCTCGTCCAGGAAGATGAAGCCTGCCGCCCCCTCCCTGGAGAGGGTGTGGAGCCAGAGGGGGGGTTTCCACTCCGTGTAGGGTCCCTCCAGGTTGGGTATGCCCTTCAGGTCGCTGGGATCGTACTGGCTCAGCCTCATGTCCAGCAGGATGAAGTAGTCCCCGGGGCGCCTGAGGACCTCGGCCCTCTCCCGGTTGGGGAGCCCGTTCCACTCCGCGTATTTCCTTCCCATCTCCGCGGCCAGCTCCCTCCCCACCTTCCTCACCGTCTGGGATTTCCCTATCCCGGGGGCGCCCCAGAGGCAGAGGGAGAGCCCGGCCTCGTAGCAGCGCCTTATCAGTATTTCCAGTTG
>CAZDZG010000072.1:0-2448 GCA_964509845.1 Hadarchaeota archaeon (SeqCode)
GGTGCGGGGGGTGGGATTTGAACCCACGACATTCCGGTCTTCAGCCGGACACTCTCCCAGGCTGAGTTACCCCCGCCCTTTTTCCTTCAGGAGAACCGAAAAAAAATACCTTCCGGAGGGGTGAGGAGAGGAGGATGGCGAGGGTGCTGGTGGGGTGCTGCGGCTACCCCTGCTCCCGTCCCAGGTACTACCGGCAGTTCGAGACCGTGGAGGTCCAGTCCACCTTCTACAGGCTGCCCAAACCCGAAACCGCCTCCAAGTGGAGGGAGGAGGCCCCTCCCGGCTTCGTCTTCAACTTCAAGGCCTTCCAGGCCCTCACCCATCCCACCACCAGCCCCACCTGGAGGAGGTCGGGCCTGAGCCCCGAGGAGCTGAGGGGGAAGGAATTCGGCTGGCTCCGCCCCACCGAGGACAACCTGAGGGCCTGGGAGGAGACCGCCGAGATAGGGAGACTGATGGGGGCCAGGATCTGCGTGGTCCAGTGCCCCCCCAACTTCAGGTGCACGGAGGAGAACGCGGAGAACATGAGGAGGTTCTTCAAGAAGGTGAAGAGGGAGTTCGCGGTGGCCTGGGAGCCCAGGGGGGACTGGGGGGAGCACCCGGAGCTGGTCAGGGAGCTGTGCAGGGAGCTGGACCTCATCCACTGCGTGGACCCCCTCCGCTCCGACCCCCTCCACTTCGGCTCCGCCAGGATAGCCTACTTCAGGCTCCACGGCTTCGGCAGGCCCTCCATGTACAACTACCGCTATTCCGACGAGGAGCTGGAGAAGCTGAGGGAGAGGGCCGAGGGGCTGGGGAAAAAGGTCAAAGAGATCTACTTCATGTTCAACAACGTTCACATGCTGGAGGACGCCCTCAGGTTCAGGAAGCTGCTGGGACAGGCGAAGTAGCGGCCGAACCGCCCGTTGGATAGGGGTTTAAGCCCTCCCTTCCTTTTTCGGGTCTGGGACCATGAGGACGGCCTACACCCTCACCCTCCTCTCCAACACGGGGGCGGCCTTCTCCTCCATCCTCATCCCCCTCCTGACCAGGGACCTCGGCCTCCCCTTCTTCCAGCTCGGGCTGGTGGTGATGGGGTATGGCCTGGCCTCCGCCCTCTCCTACTTCCTCTTCGGCTGGCTCTCCGACTCCCTGGGAAGGAGGACGGTCTTCGTGAGGCTGGGCCTCCTCCTCTGCTTCCCGGCCTTCCTCCTGCAGGTCCTGATGGCGGACTTCCCCTCCCTCCTCCTGATCCGTACCCTGGCGGGCTTCTGCCTGGGGATAGGGACCTTCCCCCTCCTGGCCTACCTTTCAGGCCTCCCCAGGTACGAGAGCAGGGTGTGGCTCTTCGCCGGCTTCACCTCCCTGGGCTGGGCGGTCGGATACCTGGGGGCCGGCCTCCTCCCCACCTACGACTCCGCCTTCCTCCTCTCCTCCCTGTGCTTCCTCGCGGGCTTCCTCCTCTCCCTCTCCCTCCCGGAGGTGAGGGCGAGGGCGAGGAACTTCTCCTCCCTGGAGGTGATAAGGCGCAACTCCACCACCTACCTCTACTACCTCCTCCGCCACACGGGGGCCCAGTGCGTCTGGACGGTCTTTCCCCTCTATCTGATGGAGCTGGGGGCGAGCAAGGGATGGGTGGGCCTGCTGTACGCCCTGAACTGCGGCCTGCAGTTCGTCATCATGGCCGCCTTCAGCAGGGCCAGGGGACCGCTGGACGACAGGCTGCTGGTGAGGGCGGGCCTCCTCCTCTCCACCGCCACCTTCCTGGCCTACTCCCTGGCCACCTCCTACCTCCACATCCTCCCCGTTCAGCCCGTGCTGGCCGTGGCCTGGAGCACCCTCTACGTGGGCTCCCTCCTCCATCTGCTGCGGAGGAACCTGGAGAAGGCCACCTCCACCAGCCTGCTGGGCTCCACCATCAGCCTGGCCGGGGTGATAGGGCCCTTCCTGGGGGGGACCGTCTCGGAGCTCTTCGGCCTGAGGGCGGTCATGTTCACCGCCTTCGGCCTGAACCTGGCGGCCACCCTCCTCTCCTGCTGGGAGAAAAACCTTTAACTTCCCCCTTCGGCTGGGGAAGATGCCCGGGGTCGTGGTTTACTACTCCAAGACCGGAAACACCAGGAGGATAGCGGAGGCCGTGGCCAGGGGGGCGGGGGCCAGGTGCCTGCCCGTGGAGAGCGCTGGGGAGATCGGGGACGAGCTCCTCTTCGTGGGGACCCCCGTCCACTTCTTCGGCCCCTCCAAGCCCATCCTGAGGTTCCTGAGGGGAAGGGACTGGAGCGGGAAGAGGGTGGCCCTCTTCTGCACCTACGCCGGGCTGGGGAACAGGCGAACCCTGAGGAAGATGAGGAGGGAGGTGGAGAGGAGGGGAGGGAAGGTGGTGGGGGAGTTCTCCTGCAAGGGGAGGTTCAGGTTCCTCGGTAAGGGAAGGCCCACCTCTGAGGACGAAAAAAGGGCGGAGGAGTTCGG
>CAZDZG010000073.1:0-2402 GCA_964509845.1 Hadarchaeota archaeon (SeqCode)
TTTCGGGCTTCTCCGGCTTCTCCTCCACACTGGGCGGAGAGACATCTTTGGTGGTGGCCATGATCCAGCCCAACCAGAAGCCCAGGGCTGCCAGGACCACCATCCCTGCCGCCACAGGAACCACGATCCAAAGGGGAGCGTTGTAGTCCCCGAATTTCCAGATCGACCACCACCTGCCCAGCGGGAAGAGGATGTAGAGGGCGGCTATGATCACGCAGACCACGCAAAGGATTGCTCCCAGAGCCCTCGATCCCGCTCCCATCTTCTGACCTACTGCTTTAGAAAACTTCCTTTAAATAGTTTCCCCAAATCACTGCGGGCGGCCCATCCCCTCTCCGAAAACTCCAAAGCGTGGGTCCTACCGGTTCCTTTTTTCCCGTCCCCCTCCCGCGGCCCTAGAAGTTTTAATATGCCCCGGGAAAACCCTAGTGAAGATGAAAACTGGCTGGGATTTCCTGCGCGAGCTGGGCTCCCTCCTGCTTTCCCTCCTCATCCTTCTCTCCTCCGTCCCCGTGGCTCTCTCCTCCCCGGGCAGCCCTCCTCCCCCCACCTCCCCCCTAGAACCAGCCGATCGTGAACACCTCACCAACCCCACTCCCCTCTTCCGGTGGGTGAAGGTGGTGGATCCCTCAGGGGTGACCTACACCTTGGTGGTGGACAACGATCCCGACTTCTCCTCCCCCAGGCTGGTGAAAAGCGGCCTCCAGGAGAACCGCTACCAGCTGGCTCCGGACGAGGCCCTGGACGCGGGCTGGTGGTACTGGAGGGTGAAGGTGACGAACGGGGAGGGAAACGAGAGCGAGTGGTCTGACACCTGGAGCTTCCTCCTGGACGGCTCCCCCCCCACCGTCGAGAACCCGCAGCCCCCCGACGGCTCCTACCTCTACGAAAACACCCCCCTCCTCTCCGCCGTCGTGCGCGATCCCTCGGGGGTGAAGGAGGACAGCCTGAAGCTGTACCTCGACGACAACCTCGTTCCCCACACTTATCATCCCGAGAACGGACAGATCTGGTACCGGGTTCCGCCCGAGAACTCCCTGACGGAAGGGCTGCACGTGGTGAGGCTCGAGGCCTCCGACAACCTGGGCAACTCCGGTGCCTTTTCCTGGAGCTTCACCATAGACCGCACACCCCCCGTCCGTCCCATCCTCCTCCATCCGCCTGATGCCTCCGTCACCAACGACAACACCCCCCTCTTCGACTGGTCCGACGTGGTGGACCCGTCGGGGGTGACCTACACCCTGGAGGTGAGCGCGAGCTGGGAAAACTGGGAGCTCCCGAGCCTCCGGTATAAAAAGGAAGGTCTGACCTCCTCCCGCCACGAGCTGGAGACCGGCCTTCCCGACGGAACCTACTACTGGAGGGTCAGGGTCAGGGACGGGGTGGGGAATGAGAACGTTTCTGAAATCTGGAGGATCACCATAGACACCACCGCCCCTCCCGCCCCCTCCCCCCTCCTGCCCGAGGAAAACTCCATCCTCCACGAGAACGCCCCCATCTTCCGGTGGAGCCGGGTGGAGGAAGCCCGGGACTACCTCTTCCAGCTGGACAACGAACCAAACTTCGCCCCACCTCTCGTGTACGAGGCCTCCCTCACGGAGAACTCCCTCTCCCTGCCCCCCGAGAACTCCCTGAGGGACGGGGTCTACTACTGGAGGGTGGCCTCCCGGGACGAGCTGGGGAACTCCGCCTGGTCCCTTCCACGCTCCTTCCGGGTGGACACCTCTCCGCCCGAGGAGGCCCCTGCCCTCCTCTGGCCTCCCGATAATTCCTTCCTCTGCACCCCCACCCCCACCCTTCGCTGGAGCGCCGTGGAGGACCCCAGCGGCGTGAGGTATGAGCTCCAGTACGCCAGGGACAACCAGTTCTCCGTGGGGCTGGTGATCGTGGAGAACCTGGAGGAGAACCTGTACACCCTCCCGACCCTGCAGGACGGCAGGTGGTACTGGAGGGTGAGGGGAGTGGACGGAGGAGGGCTGCCCGGTCCCCTCTCCTCCCCCAAGAGTTTCGTGGTGGACACCAGCGTGGAGGCTCCGGTGCTCAGGAGGCCGGAGAACCTCTCCACGGTGGTAAACGAATCCCCCTTGCTCTTCGACTGGCTCGACGTGGAGGACGAGGCGGGGGTGGTCTACACCCTGGAGGTGGACAACGATCCCGACCTCTCCTCCCCCTATTGGAGGGGGGAGAACCTCACCGGTTCCGAGGCTTACCTCTCCCTCCCCGCGGGCACCTGGTACTGGCGCGTGAAGGTGAGGGACCTAACCTACGATGAGAACGGCAACCTGCGGGGGAACGAGAACTCCTCGGAAATCTGGGGGTTCACTCTCCTCTTTGATCACTATGTGGAGAGAGCCACCCTGCTCTGGCCCCCGAACGGTTTCCGCACGAGGGAGAACACCATC
>CAZDZG010000074.1:0-2365 GCA_964509845.1 Hadarchaeota archaeon (SeqCode)
TCAGCCCGTACTGGACCCTGGGGACCACGGGGGGTGAGAGCTTCTCCACGGCCCCGAAGGGGCAGGTGACGTGGCAGATGCCGCACCTGGTACATCTCTCCTGCTCTATCACGTGTACCACCTCCCTCTCCCCCTTTATGGCCCCGGAGGGGCAGTTCCGGAGGCAGAGGAGGCAGCCCTGGCACCGGTCGGGGTTGATGTGGTAGGCGGTGAGGGCCTTGCAGACCCTGGCGGGGCACTCCCCCTTCAGGTGGGCCTCGTACTCGCTCCTGAAGTACCTCAGGGTGCTGAGGACGGGGTTCACGGCCGTGGTTCCCAGGGCGCAGAGGGAGGCCTCGGCCATGACCTCGCATACCTCCTCTATGGTCTGGATATCGCCCTCCCTCCCCTTCCCCGCGCAGAGGTCGGTGAGGATCCTGTCCAGCACCCTGAGCCCCTCCCTGCACGGTATGCACTTCCCGCAGGACTCCTCCAGGAGGAAGTGGAGGTAGAACCTGGCCACGTCCACCATGCAGGTGTCCTCGTCCATCACGATCATGCCGCCCGAGCCCATCATGGAGCCCAGCCTGGTCAGCTCATCGAAGTCCACGGGAGTGTCCAGGTGCTGCTCCGGGATGACCCCTCCGGAGGGCCCCCCCGTCTGGACGGCCTTGAAGCGCTTTCCCCCCCTTATCCCCCCACCCACCTTGAAGATGATGTCCCTGAGGGTCATGCCCATGGGCACCTCCACCAGCCCCGTGTACTGGACCTTCCCCACCAGGGAGAAGATCTTGGTTCCCGGGCTCCCCGGGGTCCCCAGGGACCTGAACCAGTCCGCCCCGTTCAGGATGATGAGGGGTACGTTGGCCCAGGTCTCCACGTTGTTCAGGCAGGAGGGCTTGTCGTGGATACCCTTGACGGCCGTGTGGATGTACTTGGGCCTGGGCTCCCCCACCCTGCCCTCTATGGCCGTCATGAGGGCGCTGGACTCCCCCGAGACGAAGGCCCCCGCCCCCCGGTGGACCTCCACCTCGAAGTCGAAGCCGGAGCCCAGGATGTCCTCCCCGAGCAAGCCGTATTCCCTGGCCTGCTCCAGGGCGATCTCCACGTTCCGGACGGCCAGGGGGTACTCCTCCCTCACGTAGATGTAGCCCTGGTGGGAGCCTATGGCGTAGGCCCCTATGATCAGCCCCTCCAGGACGGAGTGGGGGTTCCCCTCCATGAGGGAGCGGTCCATGAAGGCCCCCGGATCCCCCTCGTCGCAGTTCACGATCACGTACTTGGGCTCCCCTGGGGCATTCCTGGTGGTCTCCCACTTCCTTCCCGTGGGGAAGCCCCCTCCACCCCTACCCCTGAGTCCTGACCTCTTGACCTCCTCCAGAACCTGCAGGGGGCTCATCTGGAAGAGGGCCTTCGCCAGGGCCCTGTATCCGCCCTCGGCCAGGTAATCCTCTATCCTGGTGGGGTCGATCTTACCGTTCAGGGAGAGGAGGAGCCTCTTCTGGTGACGGTAGAAGGGGAGGTCGGGGGCCCTCTCTATCCTCTGCCCGGTCAGGGGGTCCTGGAAGAGGAGACGTTCCACGGGCTTTCCGGAGAGGACCCCCTCCACGATTTCCCCCACGTCCGAGGGCTTCACCGAAACGTAGAAGGTTTCCCTCGGATAGACCGTGAGCACGGGCTCCATCTGGCAGAACCCGTTGCAGCCCGTCTCCCTCACCTCCAGCTCCAGACCCCTCCTCTCCACCTCCTCCCTCAGGGAGGCCAGAACGGCCTCGCTTCCCGCCGCCAGGCCGCAGGCTGAGCGGGTGTTGACCGCGAGGAAGGTTCTGCCGGGGTCCCTCTCCCTCAGGATCTCCTCCCTGAGCCTCTCCAGCTCCTCGGGAGACCTCAGCCTCGGCATCCCCTCACCCGACCCCTCCGGCAAGGGACGGGGCCTTGACCCCGAACCTCTCCAGCACCTTGGTGACGGAGGCCGGGGTGAGGTTCCCATAGTACTCGTCGTTGACCATGATCACCGGACCTATGGCGCAGCATCCCAGGCAGTTCACCGTCTCCAGCGTGAACCGGAGGTCGGGCGTGGTCTCACCCGGGGAGATGCCCAGCAGGTTGGAGATCCTCTCCAGGATCATCTGGGAGCCCCGCACCTGGCAGGAGGTTCCCATGCAGACCCTGATGAGGTTCCTTCCCCTGGGAGCCAGGGAAAAGGCCTTGTAAAAGGTGACGATGGGGTAGATGCGGCTGAGGGGCACGTTGAGCTGCCTGCTCACCTCCCTGAGCACCTCCATGGGAAGCCAGCCCAGCTCCTTCTGAAGCCTTATCAGGATCTGGATCAGCTTGTCCCCGTCATACCCAAAATCCTCCAGCACCCTGTTCACCAGGTCCCCCC
>CAZDZG010000075.1:0-2092 GCA_964509845.1 Hadarchaeota archaeon (SeqCode)
CGGAGGCTGACCGTGGACACCACCGCTCCCCCCGCCCCCCAGCTCCTCTTCCCGGCCCACGGTACCTACACCAATGAGAACCGGCTCACCTTTTCCTGGACCAGCGTGGTGGACCTCTCCATGCCCGTGACCTACCGCCTGCAGCTGGCCGGGGAGAACTCCTTCGCCTCCCCCTACTATGACAACGAACCCTGGACCCTCCTCTACGCCGAAAACGCCTCGGGAGAGAACTTCCTCTCTCCCGAGAACGCGAGGGGACCGCCGGACGAGAACTTCTCCCTCGCCGTTCTGGACAACGAGAACCTCCGCTACAGGCTCTGGGGATACGGGTTCCGGAAGGGTCAGGGGGAGATCCTCTTCCTTCGGATGGGGGTGAGATACAGGGCAAGCGGGGCCTTCCAGGACGACAACCTGGTGCTGGCCTACTCCTTGGACAACGTAACCTTCTCCCGCCTGGTCTGGAGGCCCGCCGACAACGAGTGGCAGGTGGTGGAGGTGGACCTCACCGGAGACAGGACGTGGACCTGGACGGATGTCGAGAGGCTTAGGATTTACCTCCTCTACGAGAACGAAGGGCCGGCGGACGGGGAGAACCTGTACGTGGACTCCCTCTACCTCGCCTACCTGAGCACCTCCTTCACCTTCCCGCAGGTGCTGGGGGACGGGGAGTACTGGTGGAGGGTGGTGGTGAAGGACAACGCCGGGCACGAGAACTCCTCCTCGGCCTGGTTCTTCGTCGACACCCTTCCCCCCGCCGTACCCGTTCCCCTTAGCCCCCTCCTCTTCCTGAGGGACGACAACACCCCGCTCTTCGACTGGCGGGGGGTGTCCGATCCCTCGGGCGTCACCTATTGGCTCCAGGTGGATGATGAGAACTCCTTCTCCCCGCCCCTCCTGTGCGACAACCGCCACCTGCTCCACTCCCAGCTTGAGCTACGGAAGGAGCTCCCGGAGGGGGTATACTGGTGGAGGGTGAAGGCCGAAGACAGGGCGGGCAACTCGAGTGGCTGGTCGGAGAACCTCAGGTTCGTGCTCGACACCCTCCCGCCCACGCCGGAGAACCTTTACCTGAGGTTCACGCTCTTCGAGGAGAACGAGAACCTCAGGAGCGAGAGGTGGGCCGTCCCCTCGGAGGTGGCCTATCTCAACGACAACACCCCAAGGATCTGGCTCGTGCTCGTGGATCGCGGTGCGGGCCTCCTGGACTACCAGCTCTGGCTGGACAACGAAAACACCTTCGCGGGGGCCCTTCCCCTGGGCATCCGTTCCACCACGCTGGAGAACAGGGAGGGGGCCATCCTCAGGGCCAAGCTGGAGAACCTCCTCTCCTTCGAGCTCCCCGAGAACCTGTACTACCTCAGGCTGGTGGCCAGGGACAACATAGGGGAGGAAGCGGGGGGACCGCACGTGCAGCAGCTCACCTGGTGCTTCGTGGTGGACGTGACCCCGCCCAAGAACGCCCCCCGCTGGGGAGAGAGCTCCTGGTACGCCACCAAGAGGCCCACCTTCTCCTGGTCCAGGGTGGAGGACCCCTCCGGGGTGACCTACCAGCTCCAGATCAGCCCCTCCAGCACCTTCTCCACCCTGGTCTACGACAAGAGGGGAATAGTGGAGAACTTCCACACGGTGGAGAACGACCTTCCCGACGGCATCTATTACCGGAGGGTGAGAGCCGTTGACAATGCCGGAAACCCAGGACCCTGGTCCGAGGTGGTGCAGTTCGGCATCGACACCGCCGCCCCCTCCTGCAGCGTCAATCCCTTGGGAATCCAGACCTCCTCCCCCTTCAGCGTGACCGTCACCGCCTCGGATGCCGGAAGCGGGGTGGCCAGCGTGGAACTCTTCTACTCCTACTCCGCAGACAACACCAGCTGGAGGGAAAACCGGAGTCTGGGGGCCAAGAGCTCCCCACCCTGGTCCTGGAGCTTCAACACCCCGGAGGGGCAGGGATACTACAGGTTCCATGCCGTGGCGCGCGACGCCCTGGGTCACACGGGTACCTCCCCCTACACCTACACCCTCTACCGGCCCCCGACTCCAGACTTCTCCCTCTCCGTCAGCCCCAGCAGCGCCTCCGTGAGGCAGGATAACT
>CAZDZG010000075.1:2192-2312 GCA_964509845.1 Hadarchaeota archaeon (SeqCode)
GTACGGGAGGGGACGGGAAGGTCAGAACCGTCACCTTCACCCTGACGGTGACCGCTCCTCCCCCACCAGACTTCTCCCTCTCCGTCAGCCCCAGCAGCGCCTCCGTGAGGCAGGATAACT
>CAZDZG010000076.1:0-2254 GCA_964509845.1 Hadarchaeota archaeon (SeqCode)
CCTGAAGGATGGCCCTTTCCAGTTCGGGAGAGAGCCTGGAAAGGGGGAGCTCCTCCACGATCCACAGAACCTTCTCGCTGGCCCCTTCCAGGCTCTTCACGTTGGAGGGATCGGAGTTCCAGGCGTCCCGGATGGTCTCAAACCACTCCTTCGTTAGTACCAGAGGCACTCAGAAGAAAATAAATTGCCCCTTTAAAAAACATTGAGTGCCGGGGCTCGGATTTATAAAGACCTTCAAGGACTTCTGAAAGGATGGATTCGGGAAGGAGGTTATCCAGGAAGGCCTTTGAGAGGATGCGCTACCTGCTTGATCCCCGCTCGGTGGCCGTGATAGGGGCCTCCCGCTCCCCCATCAAGTGGGGAAGCATCATCCTGAAGCACGTGGTGGAGGGGGGCTTTGAGGGGGAGGTGTATCCCGTGAATCCGAAGGAGGAGGTCATCCTGGGGCTGAAGGCCTACCCCAAGGTGCCGGAGGAGACCGATCTGGCCCTCATCGTCACCCCCGCCCAGACGGTTCCCTCCCTGCTCAGGGAGTGCGCCGAGAGGGGGGTGAAGGCCGTGGTGATCATCTCGGCGGGCTTCAAGGAAACGGGGGAGAAGGGGGAGGAACTGGAGAGGGAGCTGGTCAGGATAGCGGAGGAGGAGGACCTCCCCTTCGTGGGCCCCAACTGCATGGGGGTCTTCAGCTCCAGCTCCAACCTCTGCGCCCTCATGGCCTCGGTGAGGCCCCTCAAGGGTAACGTTTCATTTCTCTCCCAAAGCGGAAATCTCGGCACCCAGCTGCTGGATAGGGGGACCTACTACCAGATAGGCTTCGATGTCTTCATCAGCACCGGAAACGAGGCCTTTCTGAGGTGTGAAGACTTCATAGAGCTGCTCGGGGAGAGGGAATCCACGAGGGTGATCCTCGCCTACATAGAAGGGATAAAGGATGGGAGGAAGTTCTTCCAGGTGGCCAAGAAGACCAGCCCGAGGAAGCCCATCGTGGCCCTGAAGGTGGGAAAGACCAGCGCGGGTAGCAGGGCGGCCAGGTCCCACACCGGCTCCCTTTCCGGCTCCCCGCAGGTTTACAGGGGGGTCTTCAGGCAGGCAGGGGTGGTGGAGGCGGAGGACACGGAGGAGCTGCTCAAGATAGCCATGGCCCTCGAGCAGCCCCTACCCAAGAACAACCAGGTGATCATCCTGACCAGGGGAGGGGGATGGGGGGTGGCTGCCACCGATGCCTGCAGGGAGGGGCTGGTGGAGGTTCCTCCCCCTCCCCCCGAGATCCTAGAGGAGCTGAACTCCTACATGCCCCCGTACTGGAGCAGGGGTAACCCTATAGACACGGTGGCCGAGCTGGATCCGAGCCTGGAGTTCAGGATCCTGAAGACCCTGGAGAAGTGGGAGGCGGGGGGTCTGATCGTGCTGGGGGGGCTTGACGCCTACGCCACCAGGTTCCTGGATCCGGAGCTCAGGAAGGTTTATGTGAAGGAGGTGCAGCTGCCCCTCGTCAGGAAGCTCATAGAGCTCAACCGGAAGGGAAAGGTGGTCTTCGCCGTGGCCCTGAAGCCCCTGGACAAGTCGAGGTCAGTCAAGCTCCTCCGAAAACACCACATTCCAGTGTACTTCTCCCCGGAGGATGCTGGAAGGGCCTACTCCAAGCTCGTGGAGTACAAGCGGATGAGGGAGAGGCTGGAGGGCCTCGGGGAATCAGGGATGTCCCCTGGGCCAGCACCTGGGCCTGGGTATTTCAAATCCTAGGATGGCCGTCATCACGTCGTACTGATCCAGCCCGGCCGTGGTGTTGCCCAGAATGGTGGCCCTTCCCTCATAGATGGCGTTGAAGACGCTTATCTCCCCTCCTAAGACCGGGACGAAGTCGTAGTAGTTCATTTTGATCCAGAGATCCGGCTCCTCCTCCGGAGGACCCTCCACCACCTGCGTGGGGTTGAGAAACATCCTGACGAACTCGGTACCCCTTTTGGGGTGCTCTATTTCATAGACGATCAGGCGGGAGGGGGCCGAGGCCGCCAGCTCCATGGCCTTGGGGCTGCTTATGGCCCTCCCTATGATGAAATCCAGCATGAGCTCGTAGGCCGTGGGCTCCCTCCCCCTGTCCTGAATCCACTTGGAGTAGGGAGGCTGCCTCCACCACCCCTCCGGGCGGGGGAGACAGACGCTCGGTGGAGGGGGGGGCTCCGGCGTAACCCTCTCCAGAACAGAGGGAGGCTTCGTCCTCTCAAATTCCTCCGCAAACTTGGGATACATCTCC
>CAZDZG010000077.1:0-2230 GCA_964509845.1 Hadarchaeota archaeon (SeqCode)
GCCAGGGTTAAGCTGATAGAGGATGGGACCACGGAGGTCCTGAGCCTGGAGGGAGGAAGGGAGGTGGTGGAGGGGTACCGGTGAGGTTCAGGGTGGATCAGGTGGGGGTGGTGGTGAAGGACCTGGACAGGGCCAGGGAGGCCTGCAGGACCTTCTTCGGGGAGGAGAGCCTTCCCCCCCTCGAGTTCGAGACGGGAGGGGCCAGGCTGCGGCTGGCCTTCTTCCAGGCGGGTGAGGTGCAGGTGGAGCTCATCCAGGTGCTGGAAGGGGAGACCCTTCACTCCAGGTTCCTGAGGGAGAAGGGGGAGGGCCTGCACCACCTGGGCTACTTCGTGGAGGATCTGGAGAGGAGCCTCTCCCTGCTAGAGAAGGAGGGGGTAAAGGTGCTCTGGAGGGGGGAGGTTCCTGGGGCGGCCAAGTTCGCCTACCTGGACACCGAGGAGAAGCTGGGCATCGTGCTGGAGCTCATCCAGCTGGGATAGCAAAACCTATAACCCTCCCTCCTGAGGGGAGGAAGGGGAACCTGCCCGTCCTCACGGGTGCCGAGATCCTGGCCAAGTGCCTTTCCCAGGAGGGGATAGAGCGGGTCTTCGGGGTTCCGGGGGGAGAGCTCACGCCCTTCCTGGAGGCGGTGAGGAAGGAAGAGGGCGTGGAGTTCTTCCTCACCAGGCATGAGCAGGCGGCCGCTCACATGGCCGACGCCTGCTACCGGCTGACCGGGAGGGTGGCGGCCTGCGTGGGCACGGTGGGTCCGGGGGCAGCCGACCTGGTGCCGGGGGTCTACCCCGCCTTCGCCGATGGGATCCCCATGCTGGTGCTCACCGCCCAGCATCAGAGCTGGAAGTGCTATCCGGACAGGGCCAGCATGCAGAGCCTGGATCAGCTCTCCCTTCTGAAGGCGGTGACCAAGTGGAACGCGGTGGTGTACCAGGGGGAGAGGATCCCCGAGCTGGTGGACAGGGGGCTGAGGGCGGCCCTGAAGGGGAGGCCCGGTCCCGTTCACCTGGACCTGCCCGTGGACGTGCTCTTTCGCAGGATGGAGGTGCCCTCCACGGAGTTCATCCCTCCCTCCCACCGGTACGATGCCCTCCAGCCCCCCGCGGGGAGGAGGGAGCTGGTGGAGAGGGCGGCGGAAATGCTCCTTAAGGCGGAGAACCCCCTGATCCATGCGGGAGGAGGGGCCCTCTGGTCCGGCGCATACGAGGAGCTCAGGGAGCTGGTGGAGTACCTGTCCATCCCCCTCACCCCCAGCCACGCGGCCAGGGGTATCCTCCCCGAGGACCATCCCCTTTACCTCATCCCCGACTCCCCCGCGGCCATAGGGGCCCAGGCCAGCGCTGACCTGGTGCTGGTGGTGGGGTGCAGGATGGGGGACCTGGACTTCTTCGGGAGGCCTCCGGCCTGGGGGGAGCCCGGGGTACAGAAGGTGATACAGATAGACCTGGATCCCGAGAACCTGGGCCTGAACAGACCGGTGGACCTGGCCATCCTGGGGGACGCCAAGGCCACCCTGAGGCTCCTGCTGGAGGAGGTGAAGAGGAGGAGCGACCCCGTGAAAAGGGACCTCTCCCACCTAAAGAGGGAGGAACTGGAGTGGATAAGGGAGAACGAGAGGATCGCGCTGGGGAGCTACGACGGCGTTCACCCGATGAGGGTGGTCTACGAGGCCAGGAGGTTCTTTCCCAGGAACGCCATCACGGTGGTGGACGGGGGCAACGTGGGGCTCTGGGCCCACTACCTGAACCGGGTTTACGAGCCCAGGACCTTCCTCTGGGCCGCGGACTCCGGTCACCTGGGCACGGGCCTTCCCTACGCCATAGCCGCCAAGCTGGTCCGTCCGGAGAGGGAGGTCTACCTGCTCACCGGGGACGGCTCCCTGATGTTCAACGTGCAGGAGATGGAGACGGCGGCCAGGCTGGGGACCAAGATCTACGTGCTCGTCCTCAACGACCGCTCCTACGGGATGATCAGGGGGGTCCAGCACCTCCTGTACAAGGGGGAGTACTACGGGGTGGACTTCTCGGACGTGGACTACGCCAGGGTGGCCGAGGGGATGGGATGGTTCGGGAGGAGGGTGACGGAGCCGGAGGGAATAAGGAAGGCCCTGGAGGAGGCCAGGGAGCAGGAAAAACCCGCCCTCATAGACGTGCTCAATCCCAAGGAGCTCAGCATGCTCCCCCCCGACCTGGAGATGCTGGGGGCCATCTGGATGGAGGGGGTGGAGTTCCCC
>CAZDZG010000078.1:0-2166 GCA_964509845.1 Hadarchaeota archaeon (SeqCode)
CCACGTACACGGGCAGGAGGGTGGTGATCGACGGCCTCACCGGGAAGGAGGTTAAAGGGCTCGCTTGAGCCGGTATCGCGGCGAGGCGGTGCCTCAGCCCTCCCCCACGATCTTCTCCAGGTGCTCGTCCCTCTCCAGCCCCGCTATGACCTTGGCCAGCCTCTTCTTCTCCTCCATTCCCCCCCTCCTCCTTATCACGATCTTCTGGGCCTGGGGGGATCCCGCCCCGTGCATGCACTCCGGCAGCCCCCCGCCTACTGCTAAGTTCTCCACCAGCCTGAAGAGCCTCAGGATGTGCTCGGGGGGCACCCCTTCCTTTCTGGCCAGGTACTTCTCCACCAGCCTCCCCACTTCCGGGCTCCTCAGGTCCTTCTCCGAGGGGGCCGTGGTGACGAGGCCCCCCGCTAGGTCCAGGGCCAGCCTGGACCACTCGAAGGGGAGCCTGGTGATGTTGAGCTTCACCACGTTGGCCAGCAGGGGATCGGGCCAGTAGGCCCCCGAGGGGGTTCTCAGCCCCCGGTAGGAGCAGGCCAGGGAGCAGCACCAGCAGGTCTCCGCCAGGTGGATCATCTCCGTGAGCTTGTCTTCCACGTGGGCCGAACCCGCTATTCCGCTGTACTCCGCCAAGAGGGCCGAGGCCCCTATCAGGACGTCAGCCACCCCCACCTTGCACCCCCCGTAATTCTGGCGGTGGAAGGTGGCGAAGACCTCCACCAGCCTCCCGGCGAACTCGTACTCCCCGCACATGAAAACCCTCTCCCAGGGCACGAAGACGTCGTTGAAGATCATGAGGGTCTCCCCGCCCACGATCCCGTACTTCGGGTTCCCACAGTCTATCTCCCCCTCCAGCCTCCTGGTGTCGTTGGTCTGCCTCCCCAGCACCTGGATCAGGCCGGGGGCGTCTACGGGGACGGAGAAGGCCACGGCGTAGTCCCTGTCCTCCGGACCCAGGGCCCTGGTGGGCAGCACCACCACCTCGTGGGAGTTCGCCGCCCCCGTCTGGTGGGCCTTGGCCCCCCTCACCACGATTCCGTCCTCCCTCCTCTCCACCACCCTGACGTACAGGTCGGGATCGGGTTGCTGGTGGGGCCTCAGGCTCCTGTCTCCCTTCACGTCCGTCACCGAGCCCGAGCACATCAGGTCCTCCCTCTGCACCTTCTTCAGGTACTCCACGAACCTCCGGTGGTATTCCGTTCCCAGCTTCTGGTCGATCTCGTAGGTCACGATGTAGAGGGAGTTCAGGGCGTCCAGCCCCACGCACCTCTGGAAGCAGCTCCCTGTCTTCTGCCCCAGCAGGCGCATCATCTCCACCTTCTTCACCAGGTCCTCAGGCCCCTGATGGATGTGGGTGAAGCGGTTGATCCTTTCCCCGGTGAGGTGGGAGGTGGCCGTCAGGAGCTCCTG
This sequence comes from Hadarchaeota archaeon (SeqCode), assembly GCA_964509845.1. Taxonomy (GTDB): domain Archaea; phylum Hadarchaeota; class Hadarchaeia; order Hadarchaeales; family WYZ-LMO6; genus WYZ-LMO6. The sequence continues at coordinate 1,405 of CAZDZG010000078.1, forward strand.
GTACCGGGGGTCGTGGGCGAGCTCGTAGGTCAGGGCCGCCGCCTGAACGTGGGGCCTGAGCATGGGCTCGTCCGCTACGCTCTCTATCCTCCTTCCCATAAAGTAGAGGGTGGGCTTCAGCCTCCTGAGGCTCTGGAGGTACTCCCTCCCGTTCATCAGCCTTCCCATCCTCCTCCCTTCCCCACGCCACCTAAAAATAGGCTACCTCCACCGCAAGAGGATCTCCTCCCTCCTGAAGGTGGCCCTGGCCAGGGAGAAGAGCCCGGCGCTGGCCAGGCCCAGGGCCAGCCCGAAGGCCAGCAGGGGTCCTCCCCTCCATCCTCATCCCCGCCGCGAAGAGGAAGTAAGGGGCCAGGGCGGGGAGGACGCTCAGGGCCCCCAGCTGTAGGGCAGCCGTGCAGCCTGGCGTGGAATTCCAGGTTCTCGTAGGTGCTCAGCTCCTGGTAGAGGCCGGGGTTAGGCAGCAGCCCCACCATCTCCCTAACCCTCTCCGCCTCCTCCACCACATCGTGCCCGCAGACCCTGGCTCTCCGCCGGGTGGGCCTGATCAGGCTGCAAAGCATCCTTACGGTGGTGGTCTCTCCCGCCCCGTTGGGCCCCAGGAGGCCGAAGATCTCCCCTTCCTCCACCCTGAAGGTCAGCCCCTCCACGGCCGTCCTCCCGTTGAACTCCCTCCCTAGGCCCTCCAGCTCTGTCACTTCCCTCCCTCCGGTGGGGAGCTCCGAAATACCTTGCTGGCTCATGAATCGCCTAACCCTCTTC
>CAZDZG010000079.1:0-2085 GCA_964509845.1 Hadarchaeota archaeon (SeqCode)
CGGTACCATTCCACGTACTCCCTGAGGGCCTGCTCTAAAGGTATCTCCGGCTCCCATCCCAGCATCCTTCTAGCCTTGGTGATATCCGGAACCCTCCTTCCCACATCATGCTTGAAGGGGGGGAGGGAGACGAACTTGAAGGGCTCCTTTCTACCGCAGATTTTCCAGAGCATCTCGGCCAGCCGGTCTATCCTGGTCTCCTCCGGGTTCCCCAGGTTGAAGTCCTCCCCCTCCGCCCTCCCGCTCTCCATGGCCATCCTGAACCCCCTCACCACGTCCCTCACGTGGGTGAAGCACCGGGTCTGGGAGCCGTCCCCGTAGAGTTCCAGGGGGTACTGGCCGGAGAGGATCTTCTTGGTGAGGTCGGGGATCACATGGGAGAGCCCCGGCTCCTCCTCCGGATGCTCCCTGGGTCCCACCGCGTTGAAGGGCCTGAGGATGGTGTATTTGAGGCCGTACTGCTCCCCGTAGGCCCTGCAGAACCACTCTCCCATAAGCTTGGAGAAACCGTAGGCCGTGAGGGGAACGGGACAGCTCTCCAGGGCGCTCTCCGGGGTGGGGAAGACCGTGGCCCTCTCGAAGACCATGCTGGAGGAAACGAAGAGCACCCTCCTCACCCCTTCCTCCAGGGAGGCGTCCAGCAGGTTGAGGGTGATCCTGGCGTTGTCCCTTATGATGTCGGCCGGATAACGGTGAAAGTAGCCTATCCCCCCTATCCTGCTGGCCAGGAGGAAGACCACCTCCACCCCCTCCACCGCCTTTTTGCACTCCTCCTGGAAGAGGAAGTTGACCTGCATCACCTCGAATCCCCTCTTCCCCTCGTGCTGGATCAAGTTCTCCCTCCTCCCCTTGCTGAAGTCATCCGCCACCCTCACCTCGTATCCCTTCTCCATCAGCTCGTCCACCAGATGGGAGCCTATGAAGCCCGCCCCTCCCGCCACCAGGACCCTCATCCTACCCCCTCCCCAGGCCCAGATACTTCAGTCCCGCCTTCTCCACCTCCGAGGGGTCAAAGAACCCCCAGCAGTCCACCAGCAGGGCCCCGGGCTTGACCATCCTCGCCAGGAGGCTAGGAGTGAGCTCCCTGAACTTGGAATGGTTGACCGCCAGCACCACCACCTCCGCCTCCGAGAGGGCTGAGGGGAGGGGGGCCGATTCCACGTGGGGATCGTGAGCCACCACCTCGCATCCCTCCGCCCTGAGGGCGTTGAGCAGCTTCAGGGCGGGGGACTGTCTGGTATCGTCCGAATCCGCCTTGAAGGCCAGGCCCAGCAGGGCCACCTTTTTTCCGAAGAGGCTTCCCACCCTCTCCTTTATCCTGCTCAGGAGGTGGAGGGGGATGCTCTCGTTGAGGTGCCAGGCCGACTTGATGAAGTCTATGAAGGGAGTGTAGTTCAGCATGTACCCATCCTTGTAGAGGCAGGGTCCCCCCGCGGGGCCTGGAAGGGGGATCCTCGACCGGGGATAGTCCTCGTTGGCCACCCTGATGGCCTCGTAGGCGTCCACCCCGTAGTACTCGGCCACTAGGGCGAACTGGTTGGCCAGGGCGAAGTTCACGTACCGGTAGATGTTGGTGAAGAGCTTGGCCAGCTCCGCCACCCTAGGCGAGACCCTGAGGATTTTCTTGGAGGGATTGAGGAACCTGAAGAGGCGGGCCGCTCTTTCCGAACTCTCCTCGTTCACTCCTCCCACTATCTCCGGGAGGGTCCTGAGCTCCTCCAGGGCCTTTCCCTCCAGGATCCTCTCCGGGCAGTAGGCCAGATGGAAATCCCTTCCGGGCTTCAGCGCCGTTTTCTCCTCAAGGATTCTGCCCACGTTCTCGGTGGTGCCGGGAGGGACGGTGCTCCTCAGCAGGATCAGCTTTCCCTTCAAGGGGCAGCGGGAGAGCCCCTCCACCACCTGGTAGAGGGGGGTGAGATCGGGTACTAGATCTTGGCCCAGGGGCGTGCCCACCGTGATCACCACCGTCTCCGCCCCTTCCACCGCTTCCCGCATTTCCCCGGTAACGGTGAATCTTCCCTCGGAAAGGACTCTGGTCAGCAGCTCCTCCAGACCCTCCTCCTTGAAGGGGGGAAGACCCCTCCT
>CAZDZG010000080.1:0-2017 GCA_964509845.1 Hadarchaeota archaeon (SeqCode)
AGCCCTACCACCCCGAGCGGATTTCCATGTTCTCGGTGTGCGGGAAGTTCTGCCCGACGTCCCGGGATGTCTACCTCCAGTACGTGGAGCACAAAACACCCGCCATGACCAGGGAGCTAGCGCTGGGAGCCTCGGTTCACAACCTTCTAGAGCACGTCTTCAGCAAGCTGAGGTCGGGGTCCGAACTGGAATTCGAGCAATGGTGGGCAGAAGAGCTGGAACACAGGGGCAGGAAAGAATATGCGGAGGAGTTCAAGCCCCTTCTCCTTTCCCTCTGGGAGCTGGTGGTCAGCCAAGCAAAGTCCACCCTGCTTGAGGTCCAGTCAACCCAGCCCTACGCCTCCCCCAGCCAGGTGGTTTCCATAGCCCTCCCCTTCCTGGTGGAGCACAAGCTGGACGGAAGGCTGCTCGGCCTCAGCGGGACCCTTAGCGTCGACTGCTACGACTATCTGAGGCATATAATTTTTGACGTGAAGGTCGGCGGCTCACCCAAGGACTTCTACCGGCTCTATCCAACCGGCTACGCCCTAGTGTTCGAGAGCATGTACGAGGTTCCGGTGGACATCGGGTGCTCCATCCACCTCGGCTTCTCGGACGGGAAAGTCAGGATCTCTAGGGACCTCTTCTTCATAAACGACGATCTGAGAAGCTGGTGGGTAGAGGAGAGGGACAGAAAGCTCGAGATAGTCTCCACCAAAAGGGATCCCGGGAAATCCACCTGTCCCCCCAACTGTCCCTTCTCCGAGGTCTGCACTTGAGGCTGGTGATAGACGGCTTCGGGAAATTCTTGGGCAGGAAGGGGGAGACGGTGGTGGTGAGGGAGGGTGGAAAGATCATCCAGCGCCTCCAGCCCTCCCAGCTGGAGCAGGTCATCATCTCCGGTAGTGGGTGTGTCAGCACGGATGCCTTGGAGCTCCTCGCCTCCCACGGGGTTGACGTTCTGCTGGTGAACTTCAGGGGTGAGGTCCTGGCCAGACTCTCACCCCCCGAGATGAGGACGGTCAGCACCAGAAGGGAGCAGTATGAGGCTTACAAGGATGAGAGGGGGGCGCATATAGCCCGAGAGATTATCAAGTCGAAGCTCGCGAACCAGGCCTCCTTCCTCAACTCCCTGGCCAAGAAACGGGTGGAGACGGATCGGGCCCTCGCCGGGGAGCTATACTCAGCCGCTAGATCCCTGGCCCAAAAGGCGGAGGCGTTGGAGGGGATTTCGGGCAGCGGGGTTGAGGAGGTGAGGGAGAGGATAATGGGAATAGAGGGAGAGGGGGCAAGCATCTACTGGGGTGTTTTGGCGAAGACGCTTGATTCTGACTGGGGTTTTCCCGGCAGAACGGGAAGGTACGCGGAGGACCCCATCAACGCCCTCCTGAACTACGGCTACGGGATCCTGCTTGGGGAGACCCACAGGGCCGTCCACTATGCCGGTCTTGATCCCTACGGGGGATTCCTGCATGCGGACAGGCCTGGCAAGCCCTCCCTCGCCCTCGACCTGATGGAGGAATTCAGAACCCACCTAGTGGACAGGGTGGTTTTCGGGCTCGCAACCAAGAGAGCCCTGTCTCCCTCCGATTTCGAGAAGGTGGACGGGGTCTGCAGGCTCAAGGACCATGCTAGGAGGGATGTCCTAGGTAGGCTCTTGGGGAAACTTGAATCCGAGATAAGATACAGGGAGATGAAGGTTCGGTGGTCCGACCTCATCCTCTACCAGGCCCGCCTCCTGGCAAAATTCCTCAGGGGCGAGGTGGAGAGATACGAGGGGTTCTGGCTCAGATGGTAAGCTGACGGTCTGGGAGGTCTACCAGTACTTCTACTGTCCCAGAAAGCTCTACTTCATCAGAAAGCTTGGTCTGTATCCTCCGAAGCCCAAGAAGGTGGTGGCCGGTGGAGGGGAGCACGAGAGGGAGCAGGAGAGAGTCAGGAGGAGGAAGCAGATTTATGGGCTTCTGAAGGGGGAGGTTGAGGAGCTCTTGGAGGATGTCCAACTGGAGGACGAGGTACTTGTGGGGAAGGCCGACAC
>CAZDZG010000081.1:0-1927 GCA_964509845.1 Hadarchaeota archaeon (SeqCode)
GGGTCAAAAATTTTCCCCCAATCCTTAAAAATCCGGAGAAAAAAGGGTATTCGATGGTGACGGACGAGCAGCGGAGGTTCGTGGAGGAGGCCAGGTTTGAGCCAGCGGGCCTGGAGAGGCTCAGGGGCCTCCCCTCCGTGAAGGCCAAGCTGGAGCGCCTCATAGGGATGCTGCGGAGGTACGGGGAACTCTCGAGGGAGTGCAGGCTCCCTGCCGGCGCCCTCTTCTGCGGCCCCCCGGGCATGGGGAAGACCCTCTCCGCCAGGATCCTGGCCACGGAGAGCGGGGCGTGGCTAATAGACGCCACCCTCTTCCCCAGGTCGGGGGAGGGCTGGGGCCCCAACGACGTGGCCTCCCTCTTCCACCTGGCTAGGGAGGCCTACCGCCGGACGGGCAGGGTGGTCATCCTGCACTTCGAGGAGATCTCCGATCTGTGCGAGACGGAGGGAGATAAAAGAAGGGAGGTGAAGACGGCCCTGCTGTCCGAGCTGGACGGAATAGGGGGCAGGGCGGAGGGGGTCTTCGTGGTGGCCTGTACCAACCGGTCCCCCGCCAGCCTTCCCTACGCCCTCCAGAGGCCCGGGAGGCTCTCGGAGGTGGTGGAGTTCGCCATCGACCGGCAGGGGCAGAGGGAGGTCCTGGAGTACTACCTGGGGAAAAAGCCCGTGGCGGAGGGGGTGGATCCCGAGCTCCTCTCCTCTGCCTTTCCCCCCGATCTCTCCCCGGCGGCCATCGAGGAGGTGGTGGAGGAGGCCCACTACCTGGCCCTCTTGGAGGGGAAGGGGGTGATAGAGAAGGGGCACCTGGTCTCCAGCCTCCTCCGCAGGATCCTGGGCAGCATGCAGGGGACCTGGTCCTCCCGGCAGGAGCGCTGGGTGGCCTGCGTGCACGAGGCCGGTCACGCGGTGGTGGCCAGGGCCCTGGGCATGGAGGTGAGGCTGGTGGTGGTTCCCCGGGAGCACTACCGGAAGGGCCTCACCCTGGTGGATCACGGTTCCGAGCCCCATTTCCGGGGATCGAACGAGCTCAGGATGTGCGTGGGCCTGGCCGGGAAGGCCGCGGAGGAGCTGGTCTTCGGAGAGCCCACCCTGGACGAGCCCCTGGACCTGGCCTGGGTAACTAGGCTCTCGCTGGACCACTTCGCCAAGCACTCCCCCGACACCAACTACTGCAGCCTGGACCTGGCCATCGAGCTGGATCCCTTCAACCCCGACTTCTCCATCCTCAGGCCTCCCCCCGAGGCGGAGAGGGCCGAGATCTACTCCAGGGCCAGGCAGCTCAGGGTTTCCTGCCTGGAAAGGGTGAGGAGGATCCTCCGGGAGGTGGGGAGGGAGGGGGTGGAGAGGCTGGCCAGGGAGCTCTGGGAGAGGGAGTTCCTGTTCGGAAGGGAGGTGGACGTCATCCTTTCCCCCTGGCTGGGGGCGAAGGGAGGTGGGCCGGGAGGCCCTAGGACTCCCCCTCTTCCGATCCCAGGATCTCCAGCACCTCGATCATCCTCTTGATGAAGGGAAGGTCCTTCAGGGCCTTCTCGCTGGGGAGGTACCTGACGCGGCCCTCCCCTTCCTCCCGGCTCTCCACCCAGTCCAGGAGCTCCAGCTTCCTCATCATCCTCCTCACCCTGTCCCTCCTCTGGCTGGAGGGGAGGAGGCTGAGCAGGGAGTAAAGGCTGTGGGGCTCGGGGGTGGTCCCTCCCCGGCTCAGCATGGCCAGCAGGAGGCGCAGGGCCGAGAGCTCGAAGGGGTGGTTCCTCTTCCCCACCGTTCCTACCTGTATCTCCGGACTTTTAAAGTTTAGGGTTTGACTAACCGTTTGGAAAAACCTAATAAAATGGTTAGAAAAACCCTAATAAAGCGGGGAGAAAGGGGAATGGTGCCCGAGATAGACCCGCTGGCCAGCGTGGACTGCTCGGAGGTCTTCTTCCAGCTCC
>CAZDZG010000082.1:0-1858 GCA_964509845.1 Hadarchaeota archaeon (SeqCode)
CGAGCCTGACATGGGTCTCTCGCTCAGGGATTCCAGCACGTAGTAGCGCAGCAGACCCTTGGGCACGGCGATCCTGCCCCTCACCCATCCCAACATATCGTTAGCGATATCGCTTCCGATATATTTAAATTTACTCCCGGGGCGCTTGGCGGGTGGCCTTCCTCACCTCCATTTCCCTCAGATCTTCCGCCGCCTCCTGGAGGATGGTCTGTATTCGGTGCCCCAGGTACCAGCAGACCGCTCCGCAGACCACCAGGGCCATCCCCAGCCCCATCAGCAGTGTAGCCGTCGAGGTAAGGGTTGCTTCCACCCCCTCCACCTCGGCCCCCGCCTCCGAGAGCTGCTGGTTGGCCCCCATCAAGTACAGGTCCGTTCCCAGGAGGGTGATCCCCATCCCTATGAGGAGGAAGGCCAGGAGCTCCAGGTACCAGCCCAGCCGGGGAAGGTCCCTGAGCTCGCCCATCCCCCTCCTTCACCCTCCCTCCAAAAAGGGTTTCCGTCAGGTCTATACCCCGGCTCCCGGAAGTAGGATGGGCCGGGGTAGCCAAGCCTGGTAAGGCGCACGCCTTGAGAGCGTGTGACCCTTCGGGTCGCGAGGGTTCAAATCCCTCCCCCGGCGCCCAGCCCGAATCCCAGGCCGGGAAGCTGGTTCGCAGAGGAGAACCGAACGTCCTGAAGGGACAGCGGTAAAAGACCCGACGAGGGCTATGAGAGATCTCTATCCAAAGATCGATCCAATCCTCCATCAGCCTCGGAATCAGAAAGTCTTCCTTCACGTGTTGGTACCCCTTTATCCCCATCTCCCCCCGCAGGTTCTCGCTGCAGAGGAGGTCCATCACTTCGCGGTACCCTCGTAATCGTGGGGTTTCACCAGGTAACCGTTTTCACCGTCTATCACCTAGGCCGGTTCAGGGGGCTGGTGGAGTGGATGAGAATAGGGGAGACCAGGGGGACGGCCCTAGATCACCTCTACTACCCTGGGGCTGAGGGGATAAAGGAAAGGCTTGTTAAAGGATTGGAACCCCCGGACTTTTTAGTGGTTGGATTGGGTTATTGGTTGGGAGGGATGGGATGAGGCGAGCTCTTTCCTTTCTGAGCAGAAGCAGGGTGGGCTACGTGATCCTGGTGTTCCTCATGGTTACACTCTTCGGGGCCTTCGTCCTCCACCGGGTGGAGAGCGGGGAGAACCCCGCCATGAGGGGCTTTCTGGATGCCCTCTTTCTGGCCCTCTCCATCGAGAGCACGGTGGGGTTCGGAAGCGTCATGGTGGTCACCACGGGGGGAAGATCATGGCCATGGGCTTGATGATCTCCGGCATCAGCCTGTATGCCAGCCTCGTGGGCCTGCTCGCGGGAGCCATTATCAGAGGCCAGGCGGAGAGAAGGCTGGAGGAGAGGGTGGAGAGGATGGAGAGGGAGCTGGAGGAACTGAGGAAAAGGCGCCCCTCCAGGTGAAAAGAATGAGGTTCGAGTGGGTGGAGCACCCCTCCGACATAGGCTTCAGGGCCTACGGGAAGGATCTGGCGGAGGCCTTCGAGAACGCCGGCCTGGCCCTCTTCGAAATCATGGTGGACACGGGCAGGGTGGAGCCCAAGGAGGAGGTGGAGGTGGAGCTGGAGGCGGAGGACGAGAAGGCCCTTCTCTACGACTGGCTGGACAGGCTCCTCTACTTCAGGGACGCGGAGAACCTCCTCTTCTCCGACTTTAGGGTGGAGATAAGGGAAGAGGGGGGAAGGTGGAGGCTGAAGGGGAAGGCTAGGGGGGAGAGGTTCGATCCTTCCAGGCACCCCGAGAGGACGGCGGTGAAGGCCGTTACCTATCACCTCATGGAGGTAAGGAGGGAGGAGGGGAGGGCGGTG
>CAZDZG010000083.1:0-1846 GCA_964509845.1 Hadarchaeota archaeon (SeqCode)
TTCGGTGGCCCCGGGATCGCAGAGATGGCGGCGTTCGAACCCGTAGATGGGCTGATGGGCAAAGTAGACCCCTCCCACCCTTCTCTTGTACCTTCTCTCCAGCCACCTCTGGGAGGAGAGGAGATAGCGCAACTTCCTCTTTTCCATACCATCTAGAGATGAAGGGAAAGATTTTGTAGTTGAGCCCCGAGGAGAAAGGATGATCCCGATCGTCTTATCCCTCGTTTTCCTGTTCCTTCCTTCCCTCCTCTATCTGTGGTGGATGAAGAGGCTCCAGGAAAAGCCTCAGCCGTCCCCTCCCCCTCCTCCCCGCTGGCCTTCGGTCTCCATCCTCCTCCCGACCTACCAGGAGAGGGGGGTGATAGGGAAGAAACTCCTGAACCTCTCCAAGCTCAGGTATCCGGGGGAACTGGAGGTCATCCTGGTGGACAGCGGATCCACGGATGGAACCCTGGAGGTGGCGAGGAGTCTGGTAAGGGGCTTCCCCTGGAGAATCCGCCTGCTAAGGGAGAGAACGAGGAGGGGGAAGGCCAGGGCCCTCAACCTAGCCCTGAGGGAGGCCAGGGGAGAGGTGGTGGCCACCTCGGATGCCGATGCCCTCTGGGAACCGGATACGGTGGAGAGAGCCGTCCGCTACCTCTACCTCCCGGGGGTGGGGGCGGTCACGGGGAGGGAGGAGTACCTGAACGCGGAGGAGAACCTCTGGACGAGGGCGGAGGGGGGTTACCGGAGGCTCTACGAGGTGCTTAGGATGGGGGAATCCAGGCTCCACTCCTGTCTAAGCTTCCAAGGGGCCCTGGCCTTCTACCGTAGGGAGCTTCTGCGGAGGTTTGAGGAGAGGGAGGCTCCGGACGACACCGGGACGGCCTTGGAAATCTGCGCGAGGGGGTACCGGTGCCTGATGGTTCCCGACCTGGTGTTCAGGGACACCGCCCCCTCCACCCTCCGGGCCTTTGTGAGGGTGAAGACCAGGAGGGGGCTCCACATGCTCCTGGGACTCAGAAAGGCCGTGGGGCTGAAGAGGAGGGGGAGGCTTCCCGTGGGATGGGTGGTTCTGCTGGCCAACCTCTACCTGCACCTGATCCTGCCCCTTCTCTCCCTCCTCCTCTTCCTCCTCTTTCTCTTTTCCCTCCCCCGCTCCCTTCCCCTCCTCCTGCTCCTTCTCCCCTTCCTTCCCCGGAGGAGGACGAGGGCCCTCCTCGCCGGCTCCCTTCTCTCCATCCTCTGCCTCCTCCTCGCCCTCCTCCTCATGGCAAGGGGGGAGAGAATGATAAGCTGGGAGAAGTGGAGGGAAGAGAGATGAACCACGCCCTTCCGGGGGAGCCCTTCCCCTCCCTCCTTGTTCCTCTGTATTACGCGGAGGCCCTGCTGAGGAGGAGGGGATACGAGTCCCTGGCCAGGGAGATAGCCTCCCGCCTGAGGGGGGGGAGGATCCTGGAGCTGGGAAGTGGGCCCGGGTTCCTTTCCTTGGAGCTCACCAGGCTCTCCCCCCGTCTGGAGGTGGTGGGGGTGGATCCCTCGCCCGGCATGGTGAGGCTGGCCAGGCGCCTGTGCAGGGAAAGGGAAAGCAGGGTTCGCTTCCTGGTGGGCGGGGCCTACCGTCTTCCCTTCCCCTCTTCCTCCTTCGACATGGTGGTGAGCCTAGGGGTCCTCCATCATCTCCTGGATCTCCCCCGGGCTCTGAAGGAGGTACGCAGGGTTCTGAAGCCCGGTGGGGAGGCCTGGTTCTACGAGGTGGTGATGGACGCTGAACCGGAGGAGGTGGTAGGGACGCTTAGGGAGCTGGGGATACCCCTCTTCCCCTTCCTTCCCCTCTTCCTGCTGGAGAGGGGGCTGGCGGTGAGGG
>CAZDZG010000084.1:0-1738 GCA_964509845.1 Hadarchaeota archaeon (SeqCode)
GAGGGGGTGGAGAGGCGCAACAGGCCGGTGAAGCCGCTGGAGTAGCTATCCCCTCAGCTCCCTCTCCTCCAGCTCCACCGCCCTCTCCACCTTCTCCCTGAGCCCGCTGGGGGGGATCCTCACCCTCAGGACCCTCTCCGCCACCTCCCTAAAGGCCCTGCTGGCCGGGCACTCCGGGTCCACCACCACCACGGGCAGGTCCCTTCTGAAGGCCTCCTCCACCGTCGGGTCCTCCGGGACCACCCCCAGCACTTCCCCTATGGTCCCCGCCCTCTCCACCCAGACCCCGGAATCCTCCCCTTCCGGCAGCCTGTTCACCACCACCCCCAGGGTCCTCAGCCCCAGGTAACTGTTCAGCCCCTCCGCCGTACGCTTGGTGGCCTCTATGGAATCCCGGTCGGGGGTGACCACGTAGATCACGGCGTCGGCCACCCCGGTTAGGACCAGGTGCTCGGCGGAGAAGGAGGCCGGCGTGTCCACCACGATCCACTCGAACCTCCTCCTCAGCCTCCCCACCATCTCGTCGAACCTCTGGGCCAGGCCCATAAGGTAGTCGTGGTGCCGCCCCACCACCTCCGGGAGGAACTCCCCACCCTCCCTGCTGGCTGGCAGGACGGCCAGGTTGGGGAAGAGGGGTTTCTTGGTCTTAGCGTCGTCCAGGTCGCAGAGGTGGACGGACCTCTCCAGCGGCTCCCTGTCCCTCAGGACATCCGCCAGCGTGGCCTCCACCCTCTGGCAGAGCTTGAGCTGGACGGTTCGCACGAACTGGTCCCCGTCCACCAGCAGGACCCAACGCTTCGGTCTTAGCTTGGAGAGCCAGATGGAGAGGGAGATGGCCGTGGTGGACTTCCCGCATCCCCCCTTCGTCCCCACCACCGAGAAAACGGGGCTCAAAGGGCTCCCGCCCTCCTCAGCTTGTCCACCAGCTCCCCCGGCGGCCTCTCCCTGGGCCTGAGCTGGAGGCGGAAATCGCAGGTGCGGCAGACCAGCTTCCCCCCTCCCTCCGCCTGCCTGTACTCGATCAGGCCAGCTTTCCTCAGGAGCTTGAGGTGGTGCTCGATGAGGGAGCGGGAGTACTTCCTCCCGAAGGCCTCGTGCACGAACCTGGCTATCTCGTACTTCCTCATGGGGCGCTCCAGCCTTCGGAGGATCTCCCTCCTCACCCTGTGATCTAAGGCGCGGATGATGGCCACCGTCTGCTCCTCGGAGGGGAGGTACCACTCCCCCTCCTCCAGCACCAGGCGGGGCCTCTCCGCCCTCTTCGCCTCCATGTTCTAAATTTTTTGAGCCCTGCGTATAAATAGGGATGAGCCCTCAGGCGGAAGGAGCCTTGAACGGGTAATTCTGGAAAAAATGAGCCCAAAAAGACCATATTTTTTGAGAAAAGGGATTTATCTCGCTTCTTTCAAAGAATTAAGCGGAGAAAATGGGAGAGGAAAGGAAAAAAAGCAGGGTTTGCCCCTCTTGCGGGGGGGAGCTCTGGCCCAAGGCGAGGTACTGCCACCGCTGCGGGGTCCCGGTGTTTTCCCCCAAGGGGGCCCCGAAGAGGCTGCTGGGCTCTCTTCTCCTCCTCGCCCTGCTGCTGGGGACCCTCCTCCTGTTCCTTCCGCCCCGCTCCTCCCTGAACCCCTCCCACCTCCCATCCGGCATCCTCTACCCCTCTCAAGGTGGGACGGTGATCCAGGGGGGTTTGGGCCCTTCCGGCCAGTCCGACCAGCGGGCGGAGGCCTCGGTCCTT
>CAZDZG010000085.1:0-1703 GCA_964509845.1 Hadarchaeota archaeon (SeqCode)
TTAACCTCCTTCCCGGTGAGGCCGTCGATCACCACCCTCCTGCCCGTGTACGTGGCCACGTACAGGGGGTAGTAGAGGACCTCGAAGCGAACGATCTCGGCGGCGGGCTCCAGGGCCTTCAGAACCCTCCTCAGGTCCTCCCTCCTCACCCTGCATTCCCTGGGGGAAACGGGTCTGCCCCTCGGGGGAAGGGAGAACTCCCTTCTTCCTCCCAGGCCGGGAAGGCGGGAGAGCAGGGGAAGGTAGATCCTCGCCCTTCCCTCCCTCCTCTGGGTCACCAGCCCGGCCTCCTGCAGTCTCTGCAGGGCCCTCCTTACCGTGGCCTCGGACATCCCGGTTCCGGCCTCCAGCTCGGGAAGGCCCGCCTCCCCTCTCCCGACCAGCTTGACCAGCACCCTGAGGGGGGCCTCCTCCAGCCCCAGCAGGTGCTCGAACCCAGGCCTGTGCCTCAGCCCCCCCTCCAGGTCCACCAGGCGTCCGTCCCTTCCGTCCAGCAGCAGGAGGGAGCTCCTCCAGCCCCTGCGGAGGAGGCCCCCCGGGTGGGTCACCTCCGCCAGGATCAGCGGGTGGTGCTCCAGCTCCAGGCCCACCAGCCTCTCCTCCTTTCCGAAGATCAGGAAGCGCCTCCTCCTCCTGCCTTCGGCTAGCCTCAGGGCCTCCTCCCTGCTCAGCCTTGGGGGGAAGACGAAAGCCTCCCCGGGAACCTGCGGTGCGGGCTCCTCTTCGCTGGGAGGAGCGGGCAAGCGGGCCTTGCCCTCCCCCAGCCTCCGCAGGATCTCCGAGACCTTTCCCGCGGGCCGGGGAAGGAGCTCCGGGGTGGCCCCCCGGTGGGCGGTCTCGCGCGGGAGGACCTTGATCCTGTGCGAGCCCTCCACGAAGCTCCCCAGCACCATGAACTCCCCCGGCCCGAGCCTGGGTAGCTCCTCCCTCTCCCTGCGGGAGAAAAAGAGGGAGACGGCCTCCAGGTCGGCCCTGACCGTGAGCCTGCCCACGAGCTGGTTGTTGCACTGGCTGAGGACATCCTTGCTCAGGAAGGCCGGACGCTGCGTCACCAGGAGGAGGCCAAGCCCCCTCTTGCGCCCCCTCCTGCTTATCTCCAGGAGCTCCTGCAGCGGCTTTCCCCTCTGGGGGAGGAACTTCTCCGCCTCCTCCACGATGAGCAGGTAGGGGAGGCGGAGCCTGGATTCCACCGCGTAGAGCGCCCGGCACAGCTCGGAGACGGCCTTCCTTTCGTCCCCCACCTCGGAGGTGTCGAAGATCACGGGCACGTTCTCACCGACGGTCATCTCGAAAAGGCGCTCCAGATCCACCCCTTCCGCGTCCAGATCCGCGGGCGGAACCTTCCCCAGCCACAGGAGCTGGAACTTCTCCCTCAGGCTGAAGTACTCCCCCTCGGGGTCCACCACGCAGAAGCCCAGGTTCAGCCTGCAGAGCTGCTCGCAGATCACCCCCACCGTCCAGCTTTTTCCGGAGCCGCTCTGGCCTATCACGGCCGTCCTTCCGGTGACCAGCTCCCTGACCCTCACCCCCACCTCCCTGCCCTCCTCCGTGCCCAGCGGGAGCAGGGGCTCCATCTCCCCGAGTTGGGCCTCCAAGAGATAAACCTGACCGCTCCAGCCGCTACCCCGACAGTTTTATGCTGGAGGGAAGGAAGTGGCGAGATGGGAAAGAAGCGGAAGACTGTCCGGGAGGTTCTGGGAGCG
>CAZDZG010000086.1:0-1511 GCA_964509845.1 Hadarchaeota archaeon (SeqCode)
TTCGCGCGGGGAAAGGACAAGGAAGGAAACCTGGATAGGATGCTGGGGCTCCTCTCCACCCTTTCGGGGGTGGAGCTGGTCTGCCTCCCCGAGAACTGGCTGGGGGGGGAGGTGCTGGGGGAGGAAGAGTGGGAGAAGGTGCTGGAGGCGCTGGGGGAAAAGACCGAGGAGGGGGGGTTCTTCCTCCTGACGGGTGGGGCCTACCTCCGGAGGGGAAAGAGAATCTTCAGTTCCTGCCACGTCCTGGACGCCAGGGGGAGGGAGGTGGGACGCTTCGACAAGCTCTTCCCCTCCCGATCCATCGGCGAGAGGGCCTTTGTGAGCGGGGGGAGGGAGGCCCCGCCCCTCAGGCTGGGGAGGATCAGGGTAGGGGCGGTGATCTGCGTGGATGCCCTCTACCCGGAGCCCTGCCGCCGCCTTTCCCTCCGCGGTGCCCAGCTCCTCCTCAATCCCTCCAACATCCCCGAGAACAGGGTGGAAACCTGGAGGCACCTGGGGGTGACCAGGGCGGTGGAGAACGGGGTCTTCTTCGCCTTCGTCAACAACACCCGCACCAGCTATCCGGACGGTAGGAGGGTGGTGGGGCACAGCTTCCTCGCCTCCCCTAAGGGGGAGCTCCTGGCGGAGGCGGGGGAGGAGGAGACCGTGCTGGAGGTGACGGTGGACCTCTCCGTCCTGCGGGAGGTGAGGGAGAGGTGGCCCTTCCTGAGGGACGCCAGGAGGTTCCTCACCTAACTTTTTATACCGACCGCCCCCGTTCTTTTGATACCTTGGACCCCAAGGCCAGGGCGGAGGAGATCTTCAGGGCGGTGAGGGAGGAGGGGAGAAAGGAGCTGATGGAGCACGAGGCCAAGGGCGTGCTCGAGGCCTACGGCTTTCCCGTCAACACCACCAGGCTGGCCAGGAGCAGGGAGGAGGCCGTGCGGCTGGCCGAGGAGCTGGGGTACCCGGTCAACCTGAAGATATGCTCCCCCGACATCCTGCACAAGAGCGACGCCGGGGGGGTCAGGGTGGGCCTCTCCGGAAGGGAGGAGGTGGAGAGGGCCTTCGAGGAGGTGATGGCCAACGCCAGGGCCTACCGCCCCAACGCCAGGATCCTGGGCGTCACCCTCTCCCAGTACGTCCCCCAGGGAACCGAGGTCATCATAGGGGGGCTGAAGGACCCCACCTTCGGACCCGTGGTGATGTTCGGCCTGGGGGGAATCTGGGTGGAGGTGCTGAAGGACGTGAGCTTCAGGCTGGCCCCGCTGGAAAGGGTGGATGCGGAGGAGATGATCCAGGAGATCAAGGGGTTCCCCGTGCTTCAGGGTCTGAGGGGAAAGCCCAAGGCGGACCTGAGCGCCCTGGTGGACATGCTGCTCAGGGCCGGTAGGCTCCTCTCCGACTTCCCAGAGATAGCGGAAATGGACATCAACCCCATCTTCGTGTTCGAGGAGGGGAAGGGAGCCAAGGCCGTGGACGCCAGGATAATCCTTTCCTAGGGAGCCCTACTCCTCAGGGAGCTTGTAGGG
>CAZDZG010000087.1:0-1509 GCA_964509845.1 Hadarchaeota archaeon (SeqCode)
GGGGATCCCTCACCACGGTCCACCAGGCCCAGAGGAGCCTGCGGAGGATCCTCATCCGTACCTCCCCAGCTCCTCCCGGAAGTGCCGGATCAGGCGGAGGAGGAAGAGCAGGTCGGGAAGGGATCTCAGCCTCCAGAAGAGCTCCCGGGGGGAGGACAGGGTCCGGAGGATCCTGCGGGCGTGGAACCTCCGGTGGCTTCTCCTCAGCCACCTCCCCAGCTCCTCCGCCTTCAGCGTTTCCAGATCCACCACCGGCCGGAACTGGGGGCGGAAAGGAAGATCCGGCTTCTCCAGGCCCAGCTCCTCCCAGAGCCTTTCCAGGGGGGTTCCCGGAAAGGGGACCGCCACGAAGAAGGTGGCGAAGTCCACCCCCACCTCCTCCGCAAACCTGAGGGTTCTCTCCAGGCTCTCCTCCGTCTCCCAGGGCCACCCCACGATGAAGAAGGCGTGGGTCCAGATCCCCAGCTCCTTGGCCCTCCTCACGATCCTCCTGACGTGGGAGGGGGAGTAGTTCTTCCCTATCCTCCTCCTGAAGAGGGGATCCCCGTGCTCCAGCCCGAAGCTAAGGGAGTAGCAGCCCGACCTCCTCATCTCCTCCAGCAGCTCCTCGGTGAGGGTACCCACCTCCACCCCGTTGGGGGTGGCCCAGTCCACCCTGAGCCCCCTCCTCACCATCTCCCTGCAGATCCCCCTCATCCTGTCCGGGTCGAGGGTTAGGTTGTCGTCCTCGAAGTGCACCTCGTCCACCCCCCACCTCTCCACCAGCTCCTCCACCTCGTCCACCACGTTGGCGGGAGAGCGGGCCCTCCACCCCCTCCACATCACCCAGACGGAGCAGAAGAGGCATCGGTGGGGGCATCCCCTGCTCGTCACCATGCCCGTCACCCTCCTTCCCCTCGTCGCCGCGGCGTGGGACCTGACCCTGAAGTACTCCTCCAGCGGGAAGAGGTGCCTGGCCGGGAAGGGCAAAGCGTCCAGGTTCCTCAGGGGCGGGCGGGGGGGATTCCTCACCAGTTCCCTTCCCCTCCGGAACACCAGACCGCGCACTCGGGCAAGGGAACCCCTCCCTTCCAGGGTCTCCACCAGCTCCAGCATCGTCTTCTCGCCCTCACCCACCACCACGAAGTCCGCCCCTCCCTCCATCACCTCCTCCGGCCTCAGCGAGGCGTGCAGACCCCCCACCACCACCCTCGCCCCGGCCTCCTTCGCCAGCCTGACCACCCTCAGGGTCTCCCCGACGAGGGGGGAGAAGGAGCAACCCACCCCTACCAGCTCGAACCCTTCCATCCTCCTCCTCATCTCCCCCTCCCCCATTCCTACCCTGATCAGCCCCCCTTCCGCCTTCTCCCTGTGTTTCAGCCCAGAGCCCAGGGCATCCAGCACCTCCACCTCATGGCCGTGGGCTTCGAGGAAGGAGGCCACGTAGGCCAGCCCGAGGGGAAGGGAGGCGCGAACCGGTTCGGAAGGCAAAAAGAGGGAGGGCGGGTTCACGAGCAGGACCCTCATCTT